>NZ_DATLXO010000034.1:0-54072 GCF_035575815.1 Iamia sp. | reverse complement strand
GGGCCCGCAGCGGCCTGGGGGCGACCTGATCGTGCTCCGGTACGGCGCGAGGGGACCCGTGCGGGCGCCCCGGGCTGACCGCGGGCGTCGCCTACGGTCGCGACGATGTCTCCAGCGCTCGACCTGTCCCGACGCCGCGCCCGGCGTGGCCTGGCCGTCGTCGTCGCCTCGCTGCTGGTGGGCGGGGCCTGCTCGTCGGGCGATGACGGGGCGTCGACCACCACCGAGGCGCCGCTCACCGCGGCAGCTGATCGCACCGATGTCTCGACCGGCGACCTGGGCCCGTTCTCGTTCAGCCGCCAGGGGGTGGCGGGGGCCGGCACCCCGCTCGGCGCGGGGTTGGAGGTGCCGGACGGCTCGCTGCTGCTCGGCGTGCCCTTCCCGGACCTCGTCGGGGGCGGCTACCGGGCTCTGCTGCTCGTCACCGGCGAGCCGGTCGAGGTGTTCAACTCCTTCGACGAGCAGGGCGCCGCGCTGGGCATGGAGCTCGAAGGCGGGTGCCGCGGGGTCGACGGCGAGCTGGAGTGCACCGGGCGCCTCCTCGACCGTGCCGACGGCGAGAGCCTGACCCTGGCGCTCGACCGCCGGGTCGACGAGACCGGCGTGGTGTCGGGCCTCGGTCTGAGGTACCGACCTCCGGGCAGCGAGGAGACGGGGGGCGGCGGCCCGTCCACCGCACCGGCGCCGACCGCGCCGGTGCTCGACGTGGCGCTGCCCGAGGGCCCGGTGGCCCAGCCCGACGACGCAGATGTGGCCGCCGCCCTGCGGGTGCCGGGCTCACCGGTGCGCTCGGTCGAGCTGGGCAGCCGGCTCGTGGGCATGCCCGGGCCGTGCGCGTGTGAGGACATGGGGTGGTCGTTCGTGGTCGAGGTCGACGGCATGATCCGCGACGTGATGGCGGCCTACGCCCGCCAGTTCTCCGACCTGGGCGACCCGCCCGACATCGCCGATCGTCGTCGTGACGGCGTCGCGCTGCTCGGCCTGCGCGTCGGGGGCGGCGACCAGGTCGCCGAGATCCGCGCCGTGGCGCCCGATGTCGGTCCGACCTACGCGATCGTGACCGTCATCGGCTCCTGAGCCCCGCCCGCGGTCGGTCGGGACGGCTCGCCGGTCCCCGTCGTCAGAGCCCGAAACCGCCACCATGGTGCGCTCCACGGCCCCCACCGGGCGGCGGTTTGCTGGTTCGACCAGCATGGGTCAGGTCATCGGGTCCAGGGCGGGGCGACATCGACGTCGATGCCGTGGCGGGCGGTGGCCTTGGCCACCTCGCTGGGGTCGATGTCGCCCTCCCGGGCCAGGCTCGCCAGCACCGCGACCACGACGTGGCCGGCGTCGGTCTCGAAGAACGATCGCAGCGCCTCGCGGGTGTCGGAGCGGCCGTAGCCGTCGGTGCCGAGCGACGTGTAGGGGCGGGGAGACCAGCGCGAGATCTGGTCCGGCACCGCGGCCATGAAGTCGGTGACGGCCACGATCGGTCCCTCGCCCGAGTGCAACAGCTGGGTCACGCGCGGGATCCGGGCCGGCTCGGTGGGGTGCAGGCGGTTCCACCGCTCGACGGCGAGGGCCTCCTCGCGAAGCTGCTTGTAGCCCGGGGCGCTCCACAGGTCGACGCCGACGCCGTGGTGCTCGGCCAGCTCGGCCTGGGCGGCGCGGGCCGCGAGGTGGGCGGTGCCCGAGAACAGCACCGATGCCCGGGCCGGAGTGCCCTCGGGGGCGTCGGCCCAGTGGTAGAGGCCCTCGACGATGCCCTCGGCCGCGCCCTCGGGCATGGCCGGCATCGGGTGGTTCTCGTTGTAGAGGGTCAGGTAGTAGAAGACGTCCTCGGCGTCGGGCCCGTACATGTGGGTGATGCCGTGCTGGACGAGGGTGGCCACCTCATAGGCGAAGGCGGGGTCATAGGCCCGGCACGCCGGCACCGTCGAGGCGAGGAGGTGGCTGTGGCCGTCCTGGTGCTGGAGCCCCTCGCCGAGCAGCGTGGTGCGCCCGGCGGTGGCGCCCATCAAGAAGCCCTTGGCCCGGGCGTCGCCCGCCTGCCAGATCAGGTCGCCGACGCGCTGGAACCCGAACATCGAGTAGAAGATGAAGAACGGCACCATGGGCACGCCCCGGGTGGCGTACGACGTCGCCGCCGCGGTCCACGAAGCGATGGAGCCGGCCTCGGTGATGCCCTCCTCGAGCAGCTGGCCGTCCTTGGCCTCGGTGTAGGACAGCAGCAGCGAGTGGTCGACGGGCTCGTACTGCTGGCCCTGCGAGGCGTAGATGCCGAACTCCTTGAACAGCGAGTCCATCCCGAACGTGCGGGCCTCGTCGGGGATGATCGGCACGATGCGGCGACCGAAGCCCTCGGTGCGGGCCAGGGCCCGCAGCAGCCGGGTGAAGGCCATGGTGGTGCTGACGGCCTGCTTCCCCGAGCCGCCCAGCAGCTCGGCGAAGGCCTCGCGGGGCGGCAGCGGCAGCTCGCTCTTGGTGCGCACGATGCGCGACGGCAGCGGGCCCCCGAGGGCCTGGCGCCGCTCCATCAGGTAGGTGTGGGCGGCGCTGCCCTCGGGCGGCCGGTAGTAGGGCGGGTCGCGGTCCTCGGCCAGGGCGCCCTCGGGGATCTCCTCCTGCAGGAACAGCCGCTCGCGGAGCGTGCGCAGCTGGGTGATGGTCATCTTCTTGATCTGGTGGGTGGCGTTGCGGGCCTCCACGCCCTCGCCGAGGGTCCAGCCCTTCACCGTCTTGGCCAGGATCACCGTCGGCGCGCCCCGGTGCTCGGTGGCGGCACGGTAGGCGGCGTACAGCTTGTGGTAGTCGTGGCCGCCGCGCGGGAGGGTCCGCAGCTCGTCGTCGGTGAAGTCCTCGACCATCGCCCGCAGGCGCGGGTCGGGCCCGAAGAAGTGGTCGCGGATGTGGGCGCCGTCGGCGGTGGCGTAGCGCTGGAAGTCGCCGTCGACGGTGGTGTTCATCTTGTCGAGCAGCACGCCGTCGACGTCGCGGGCGAGCAGCTCGTCCCAGCGCGAGCCCCAGATGACCTTGATGACGTTCCAGCCCGCGCCCCGGAACACGGCCTCGAGCTCCTGGATGATCTTGCCGTTGCCGCGCACCGGACCGTCGAGGCGCTGCAGGTTGCAGTTCACGACCCAGATGAGGTTGTCGAGGCTTTCGCGCGCCGCGAGGGCGATCGATCCCAGCGACTCGGGCTCGTCGGTCTCGCCGTCGCCCAGGAAGCACCACACCTTGGTGGCGTCGGTGGCGTCGAGCTGGCGGGCGTGGAGGTAGCGGTTGAACCGGGCCTGGTAGATCGACGAGATGGGGGCCAGTCCCATCGACACCGTGGGGTACTCCCAGAAGTCCGGCATGAGGCGCGGATGGGGGTAGCTCGAGAGCCCCTTGCCCCGGAGCTCGCGGCGGAACCCGTCGAGCTGCTCCTCGTCGAGGCGGCCCTCGAGGTAGGCCCGGGCGTAGATGCCGGGCGCGGCGTGGCCCTGGATGTGCACGGCGTCGCCGGCCTGGCCGTGGTCCTTGCCCCGCCAGAAGTGGTTGAAGCCGACCTCGTAGAGCGCGGCGGAGGAGGCGAAGGTGGCCAGGTGCCCGCCGATGCCGTCGGCCGCCTTGTTGGCCTTGATGACCATCACCGCCGCGTTCCAGCGGATGAAGGCTCGGATGCGGCGCTCGAGGTCCTCGTCGCCGGGGAACCAGTACTGCTGGTCCTGGTCCTGGCGGGGGATGGAGTTGACGTACGGCGTGCGCACCGGCGCGGGGATGCCGAAGTGCAGGTCGTGGCTGCGCTCGAGCAGCTTCTGCATCAGGAACTCGGCCCGGGAGCGCCCCTTGACGCTGGCCACCGCGTCGAGCGATTCCATCCACTCCCGGGTCTCGTCGGGGTCGGTGTCGGGGAGCTGGCCGACGAAGTCGTCGTGGATGCTCATCTGCGCGTTCCTGTAGGGGACGGAGGACGGTGCGTCCCTACTCTCTCACCGCTGATGTGGGTTCACACCGGGTGGCGGTGCGCTCTGCGGCGCGGCCGGGCGGATCCAGCCCGGGTCGAGGCCGGCGCCGCCGGGGTGGGCCGGACTCGTGCACCGCCAGCGGGAGTGAGCGGCGCGCTGGAGGAGCAGCGCCGCACCCAGGAACACCACCGCGGTGGTGAACGCCCATGCGCCCTCGGCGCTGCGGTAGCTCGCGCCGTCGGTGTCGCCGGCCCCGTACAACGAGGCAACGCTCAGGGCGAGCCCGGCGGCGAGCACTGCGGGGACGTAGGTCCACGCCCGCGGGCCCGGGTTCCGGCCGGTGGCCCCGGCCCGGTGGCGGAGGAAGATGGTGACGACCACCGGCAGCACCAAGAGCGAGAGGACCAGCCCTTCGGGCCCGCCCCCGGTGCGGGCCGAGACATCGGGCCCTCCGTCGGTGGCCCACCACGGCAGGACGGGGCTGACCGCCATCAACGCAAGAGCGACGCCGGTCGCCGCCGCGCCGAGCCCGCGGAGGGTCTGGTACGTCACGTCGTCCATGGCCGCTCAGCCTGCCCCCGGGCCCGGACGTGGAGACTGGGGAGGGCTCCCACTCGTTCCCGTGGCAGGGCGGGGTCTGCGAGGCTCGCCGGGTGCTGACGGTCGTGTACACCGACGGGGCCTGCTCGGGGAACCCGGGGCCGGGGGGCTGGGCGTGGGCCGTACCCGGCGGGGCCTGGGGCCGGGGCCACGACACCGCGACCACCAACCAGCGCATGGAGCTGCGGGCGGTGCTGGAGGCGACCCGCGCCCTCGACGGGGAGCTCGACGTGGTCACCGACTCGACCTATGTGGCCAACTGCTTCCGCGACGGCTGGTGGCGGGGGTGGGAGAAGCGGGGCTGGCGGAACTCCCAGAAGCAGCCGGTGGCCAACCAGGACCTGTGGAAACCGCTCATCGAAGCCCACAAGGCAGGGCGCTTCGGGGTGCCCCGCTGGGTCAAGGGCCACTCCGGCGACGAGATGAACGACCTGGTCGACCGCCTGGCGGTGGCCTCCAGCCTCGGCGGCGACGACGCATCGGGCTCCGTCCCCCCCTCGCCCGAGGACCTCGGCCCGCCCGACCGCATCGTGAGCGTCGCGGGAGCGACGGCGGCCACGCCCGTGACTCCCAGCTCGCCGTCACTGCGGGAGCTCGACCCGGCCGAGCAGCGGGCCGAGCGCCGCCGCCGCGACGGGCGCATCCCGGGCGGGACGCTGTGCGTCGTCGGCGGCCAGCGCACCCTGCCCGACGGTCCCGGCCCGCTCCGAGATCGGCGGCGGCGCCTGGGCGAGATGATGGCGGCGCATGCCGTGCTGCACCCGGACCTCCTGGTGCTCACCGGGCTGCGCCCCGGGGCCGAGGCGCTGGCCGGCGAAGCCGCCGAGGACACCGGCGTCGACTGGGCCGCGGTCCTGCCCTGGCCCGATCCGCAGGACCACATGCGTGCCGCCGATCGGGCGCGCTTCGTTCACCTGCGGTCCCGGGCGCCGCAGGAGATCACCCTCGGGCGCAAGGTGCCGGCGACGGTGGCCGACCGGGCCGCGGCCCTCAGCCGGCGCGACGCCTGGCTGGCTGCCGCCGCGGACCTGGCCCTCGTGGTCTGGGACGGCGAGGACCCCCACGGCCGCAGCTTCGTCACCCGCATGGAGCGCGCCCTCGGCGACGACGTCACCGTCATCTGGTAGCCGTCTCCTGGTGCGGCGGTCGGGTGCCGGTCACCGGCTTCGGCCGACGAAGCGGAACAGCGTGAGGTCGGGGTCGAGGGCCTGCGGTGCGCCGTCGAAGCGCTCGGCGCCCACCGCGAAGCCGCCCGGCCCAGGGGACTCGAAGGCCAGGGCGGTGGCGCCGATCCGGTCGAAGCCGGCCCGCACGGCAGGGGTGAGGTCGGGTGGCCACCGGTGGCGGGTCCACAGCACCGTTGCCCCCCGCCGGCAGAACATGGGGACCGCCGCGATGGTGGTCTGCACGTCGTCGTCGGAGACGTTGCCGAAGATCCCGCACAGCAGCACCAGGTCGGCCGGCACCGCCCCGGCGACCGCTGCCGTCCGCCCCGCGTCGCCTTGGATCAGTCGCGCGTCCAGCTCGATGTGCTCTGCGCGGCGTCGAGCGGCACCCACCAGGGTGGGATCGAGCTCCACCAGGTGGGCGACGATGTCGGGTCGACGAGGGTGATCGGCCGCTGCTCCGAGCAGGTCCCGTCCGTCCCCGGCGCACAGCGAGACCACCCGGACCGGCCCCGGCGGGGCCTCGTCGAGCGCCGTGCGGATCAGTCCCCGCACCACGGCGAGGCGGGCCGTCAACGAGCGGTCGGGATCGTCGTAGCCCCGGTGCCAGCCCACCCAGTCCCGTCCCATCGGCTGAGTCTCGCCCACCCCGGGGGCGTGAATGCGGTGGGTTTCCGCGCGATCGGCGGCGGCCCGCCGAGCACCGTCGGGTGGGGTCTGGGAGGATCGGGCCCATGACCTCATGCTCCCGGCGTCTCCTGGCCGGTCCGCTCGCCCTGCTCCTCGCCATCGGTGCCATCGCCGGGTGCGGCGACGACGACGATGAGGGTGCGACCGACTCCCCCGAGGAGGCTGCGGAGACCACGGCGGCCGACGAGGGCGCCGAGGCTCCGGTGGAGGAGAGCGAGCCGGCGGACCCGGAACCGGAGGGCTCGGAGAGCTCCGAGGTGGCGATGGTCGACATCGCCTTCGACCCCGACACCCTCACCGTCGCCGTCGGCACGGAGGTTACCTGGAACAACGAGGACGGCACCGACCACACCTCGACCGCCGAGGACGACACCTGGGCGTCGGAGACCCTCGGCGACGGTGAGTCGTTCTCCTTCACCTTCGACGAGGCCGGCACCTTCGCCTACGTCTGTGAGATCCACCCCAACATGACCGGCGAGGTCGTCGTCGAGTAGCTCGCTCCGGGCCCACTGTCACACCCCCCTGCGATGATGGGGCCGTCCCACCGCGGCGGCGGTGGCGGCGTCCTCGTCGGCACGGACCGAGTGCCCTCCTCCCTCTGATTGCCAACCCGAGGAGGGCCCGTGTGCCCCGACCGACCCGCACCCGATCACTCGCCCGTCCCCGTCGACTGTGCCTGGTGCCGCCAGGACATGCACACCGCAGCGTCGTGCACCGACGCCACGATCGCCATCGACGGCTTCGACGTACCCCGCACACCCTGGGGGTGTGAGCGCCACTGGCCCCGGTCCATCCATCGCTGCGGCGACTGCGGCGTGCTGCCCGGTGGCTTCCACCACCCGGGGTGCGACATCGACGAGTGCCCCCGCTGCACCGAGCAGGCCCTCATGTGCGGCTGCTCCGACGAGGCGCGCCTGCTCGACCTCCTCGACGAGCTCCACGACCTCGTCGACCTCGACGACCTCGAGGTTCGTCCCCCCGACCCGGCGGCGTCGCCATCTGACCCATGAGACGGACATCAGTGGCTGCGGGGTGGGTCAGAAGCCGGCGGGCGCGACCCGGCGGGTCAGGGTCGGTTCACCGGTGCCGGGGGCGCCCGTCGGGGTAGGTCGAGGCCCGGACCACGTGCAGCGGGTTGGCGGTGAGCCGGTAGGTGAGGGCGATGCCCGCCATCGTGACCACCACCGCCGCGGTGAGCAGCGCGAATAACGGCGAGAGCAGCAAGACGAGGGCGAGGCCGCCGGTGGCGACGAGGACGTTGGTGCGTTCGGAGTGACGGGGGCTCATGGCTCGGGTGCCTCGGTGCGGGTCGTGATCGTGGGTCCATCATCGGGACCCCGAACCCGAACGTCACGGGGGAGGACTCCCCCGAACGGGGTGGGGCTGTCCCCCCGGTCGCGGAGGGCCGTGGCATGCTCGGCGGGTGACGGCCTCGTTCCCCCGCGCGCGCGTCGGCGTCGACACCGGCGGCACGTTCACCGACGTGGTGGCGGCGGACGGCGCAGTGGTGAAGGTGCCCTCCACTCCCGACGACCCGGCTCGGGCGGTGCGCGACGGGGTCGCCCACCTGCCGGGGTCGGACCTGCGACCGGGCCTGGGGACCCTGGCCCACGGCACCACCGTGGCCACCAACGCCCTGCTCGAGCGGCGCGGGGCCCGGGTCGCCCTGGTGACCACCGAGGGCTTCGCCGATGTCATCGAGATCGGCCGCCAGGACCGGCCCTCGCTCTACGACCCGTTCGCGGATCGGCCTGAGCCGCTGGTGGCCCGGCCCGACCGTCACGAGGTCGCCGGTCGCCTCGCCGCCGACGGCACGGAGATCACGCCGATCGACCTCGGTGGCGTGAGGGCGCTCGACCTGGACGGGGCCGGGTCCGCCGCCGTCTGCCTGCTGCACGCCGATCTCGACCCGATCCACGAGCAGCAGGTGGCCGGTGCCCTGCGGACACGAGGTGTGGACGTTACGAGCTCGCACGAGGTCTCGCCGCAGCTTCGCGAGTACGAGCGCACCGTCACCACGGTGGTGAACGCCTACCTCCGGCCGCCGTGTCGCACCTACCTGCGCGCCCTCGCCCATGTCGCCGACGACGTGCTGGTGATGAGCTCGGCCGGGGGCCTGGTGCCCCTCGCGCGGGCGGCCGAGGTGCCGGCGTCGCTGTTGCTGTCGGGCCCGGCTGGTGGGGTGGCGGCGGCGGCGGCCATCGCCGAGGCGTGCGGGTTCGGTGACGCCGTCACCCTCGACATGGGCGGGACCAGCACCGACGTCTGCCTCGTCCGCGGTGGCGAGGCCGAGCCGGCGGGCGAGCGGATGGTGGCCGGGTTGCCGGTGCGCCTTCCCTCGCTCGCCGTCCACACCATCGGCGCCGGCGGCGGGTCGATCGCCGCCCTGGACCCGGGTGGGGCGCTCACCGTCGGGCCCCGCAGCGCCGGTGCGGTCCCCGGCCCGGCCTGTTACGGCTTGGGTGGCACCGAGCCGACGGTGACCGACGCCGACCTGGTGGCCGGTCGCCTCGCCTCCGACACCGTGCTACCCGGCTTCGGACGGGTCGACGGCTCCGCGGCCGCCGACGCCCTCGATGCCGCGGGCGTGACCGCCGAGGGCGTGATCCGGGTCGTCGAGGCGGCCATGGAGCAGGCGGTGCGGGCGGTCACCGTCACCCGGGGCGTCGACCCGCGCACCCTGGCCCTCGTGGCCTTCGGCGGCGCCGGTCCACTGCACGCCTGTGGCCTGGCCGAGGCTCTCGACATGACGACGGTGATCGTCCCGCCTCGCGCTGGGGTGCTCTCGGCCGTCGGGCTGCTCTGCGGGTCGCGCCAGCACGACGAGGTGCAGACCTGGCCGGGCCTCGCGGACCACACCGGGCTCGACACCGCCCTGGCCGCGCTGGGCGCCGAGGCGGCCGCCGCCCTGGGCGGCGGAGCTGATGTCGAGGTCACCCTCGAGCTCGACTGTCGCTACGCCGGCCAGTCCCACGAGCTGCGGGTGGGATCGGTCGAGGCCTTCGGGGTCGAGCACCGGCGCCGCAACGGCTACGACCGGCCCGACACGCCGGTCGAGGTGGTGGCGCTGCGAGCCACGGCCCGGAGGTCCACGCCGCTGGCGGTGATCGACCTGCCCGCCCCGGAGCGTGGCCCGGTCGTCGGTCCCGCCGTCATCGCCGAGGCCGACTGCACCATCTTCGTGGCCGACGGCTGGCGCGCCGATCCCGGCCCCCTCGGAGCCCTCCTGCTGACGCGGGTCAACCGATGAGCGAGCGCAGCGAGCCAATGAACGATTCCGGGGACCTCGACCCGGCCACGTTGGCGGTGCTCATCGCCCGGCTCACCGGCGTGGCCGAGGAGATGGGCGCGGTGCTGCGCCGGGGAGCCTTCAGCCCCAACATCAAGGAGCGGGCCGACTGCTCCGCCGCCCTGTTCACCGCCGATGGCACCCTGCTCGTGCAGGCCGAGCACATCCCCGTGCACCTGGGCTCGATGCCCGCGTCGGTGCGGGCCGCCATCGATGCCGTGGGACCGGATCCCGAGCCCGGTGTGCAGATGATCGTCAACGACCCCTTCGCCGGCGGCACCCACCTGAACGACATCACGCTCGTCGCCCCCTGTTACACTGCGGCGGGGCGCCTCGTCGGCTGGGCCGCCAACCGGGCGCACCACGCGGACCTCGGCGGGGCCGCGCCCGGGTCGTTGCCTGCCGATGCCACCGAGATCCAACAGGAGGGGCTGCGGATCCCGCCGGTGCGCTTCACCTCCGAGGTGCGTGAGCTGCTGGTGGCCTCCTCTCGGACACCGGAGGAGCGGCGGGGCGACATCGACGCCCAGGTCGGGGCAAACGTGGTCGGTGTGGCCCGCCTGGCCGAGCTGGCCGACGAGCCGCTCACCGAGGTCGTGGCCTACGGCGAGCGGCGGATGCGCGCCGCGATCGGCGCACTGCCCGACGGCGAGTGGACGGCGTCCGACGTGCTCGACTCCTTCGGCTCCGGGCCCGATCAGCGCGAGCCCACCACCATCCGGGTGACGGTGCGGGTCGAGGGCGAGCGGGTCGAGTTCGACTTCGCCGGCACCGATGCCCAGCGCCGGGGCAACGTCAACGCGGTCGAGGCGGTGACGATCAGCGCCGCGATCTTCGCCCTGCGCTCGGCGATCGACCCATCGGTGCCGGCGAACGGGGGCGGTCTGCGGGTGGTCGATGTGACGGCTCCGCCGGGATCGGTGGTGGCCGCCCGGTTCCCCGCGGCGGTGGGCGCCGGAAACGTCGAGGTGAGCCAGCGAGTGGCCGACGTCTGCCTCGCCGCCCTGGCTGGTGCCGCCCCGCACCGCATCGGCGCTGCGTCCCAGGGGACGATGAACAACCTGCTGATCGGCGGCGAGGGCTGGGTGTACTACGAGACGGTGGCCGGGGGCCAGGGGGCTCGCCCCGCCCGCCCCGCCGCGGTGGGCGGCACCGGTCTGCCCGACGGCAGCCCGCCCCGGGCCGGGCAATCAGGCATCCACACGGCCATGACCAACACGCGCAACACGCCGACCGAGGCGCTGGAGCGGGCCTTCCCCCTGCGGGTCCTCCGGTACCGCCTGAGGGAGGGAAGTGGTGGCGCCGGCCAGGCCGCCGGCGGGGAGGGCATCGAGCGAGACCTCCAGGTCCTCGTCGGCGCCACCGTGTCGCTGATCACCGAGCGCCGTTTCTCGCAGCCGTGGGGGCTGGCCGGCGGCGAGCCGGGGGCGCTTGGGGAGAACTGGCTGCTGCCGGGCGGCGACGAGAGCCGGATCGAGGCGCTGCCCGACAAGTGCACGATCCAGTTGAAGGCCGGCGATGTGCTCAGGATGCTGACGCCCGGCGGCGGGGGATGGCGAAGGCCGCCGGTGTGACGGTCCATCGAGACATCGAGACATCGAGGCCGCGCGGCGAGAGGGCAGCGCGAAGCTGACGGTCGCCGTTCATGTCATACCCCTCTCGTACGATGGATGCTGTGCCGTCGGACTCGTTCTCTCAGCTGAGACCCTCGGCGACTCGTTGCCTAGCGGCAGCCATAGGAACGACGCCGGCCATCCCTCGGCCGGCAGAAGAGGTGGCCCCGCCACCGGCGACCGGGGACATCCATGCCTGCTAGCCCATGCTGAACCACGCTCGAGGACCGAACGGGCACGCGCCGACGCTACGAAGTCAGGAGGAGTCCAGGACTCCTGACATGTTCCCGGAGTTGATGCGGGTTCTCAGCGGTTCTTGACGGCGTAGGTGAGGGTGAGGTTGGTGCCGGGGTAGGTGGTGCGGGTGGCGGTGAGGTCGTTGCAGAGCGCGGCGAGGGCGCGTGGGCGGCGGGGGGCGGCAGGGTGATCGGCAATGTCCGCGGGGCGGGTGGCGGATCGCATGTGTTCAGCGCGGTGGAGCCGAACCCCAACAACGCGCACCACTCACCATCGTCGATAGCGACGTAGCGCATGACCTCGCCAACCAGGCCCGCGCCGAGCCAATGCGAGCGTTCGAGCGTTTCGTCGAACCGCACGCGCTCAGCGAGGGTGATCGGACGCACGACAAGTGACCTCTGCGGACCTAGTGCGCTCGGCTCCATCCCGATCTTGTAACACCGGGGCGACGCTGAGCGTCAGTACCCTCGCGTCAGCCCAGGTCAGCCGAGTGCCTCAGGACCTTGCCGTGGCCCTGTCTCGGTCGCAGGGGCTGGCGGCGAAGCGGGCGGCGAAGCCGCCGGGGGTCATGCCGGTGACGGCGTGGAAGTCGTGGGTGAAGTGGGGTTGGTCGGCGTACCCGAGATCCGCAGCCACAGCGGCCAGGTCTCCGCCGCCGGCGCGCAGCCGCTCGGCGGCCTCGTGCAGGCGGCGTCGCTGGATCAGCCACTTCGGGGTGAGCCCCAGCCGGCGACGGGTCAGGCGCTGGAGGGCCCGTTCGGTCAGCCCGAACTTGTCGGCGACCTGGGTGACGCGGGTGACGTCGGGTCGGCCCTCGACGAAGGCGACGATGGCGTTCACCAGGATCCCCTGCTCGTTGACGGGCAGGTAGCCGCGCAGCACCTCCGCGTAGGCGCTCATGGCGGAGCGGTGTGACGCCTCGGCGTCCGGTCGCGTCGCCATGGCCCTTCGGACGGCCCAGGTCAGGCGCGCTCCGGTCTCGCCGATCACCTCGGTGAGGTCGGCGAAGCGGTCGGTCCAGTCGGCCATGGTGGTGCCCGCCAGCAGGGCTCCGGCGGCGGGCTGGAACATGACGCCGACGGCCCAGCCCTCACCGGTGAGCGTGGTCGTCGACAGCCCGGGCACGACGCCGTAGAAGCGTGCGTAGTCAGCGGTGATGACGACGAGCGCCACCGGGTACTGGAGCACCTGCTGGGGCGCTTCGTGGCCCGGTGGCACCGACCACACCGGGATCCAGAACCGCTGGACCAGGCTGCACAGATCGGTCGGCGCGTCGTAGCGGTAGATGACGTGCGAGCGGTCGGCCGGGTCCCTCAGGTGGGCGCGCTCGACCCGATCGAGCGGGGACCCAGCGGGGGTGTCGGGTTTCATCAAGCCCCAGCATGGCGCACCGCCGTACGGTCCCGCCATGGAACGAACCACATCGACGCCGACCACCCTCGAGCGCTACGAGGAGGCCGATCGTCCGCTGAGCGCACGGCTCGACGGGCTGTCCCCGCAGCAGTGGAGTGCACCGTCGCCGTGTGAGGGTTGGGACGCCCGCGAGGTGGTCCGGCACCTGATCGAGACCCAACGGGACTTCCTGGTCGGCCGGGGCTCGGACCTCGGTGCCGCACCTGACGTCGACGGCGATCCGGCGAGCGCCTGGCGCGCCCACCGCGAGGCGGTCTCGGCGCTGATCGCCCAGGACGCCGTCGTGGCGACGCCGTACGACGGCCACTTCGGGCCGACCACGATCGGCGAGACCCTGGAGCGGTTCTACGTGTTCGACATGGTCGTGCACCGCTGGGACGTGGCTCGTACCGTCGGCGTCGAGGACGCCTTCACCGAGACCGAGCTCGACCAGCTGGAGTCGGGGATCGCCAGCTTCGGCGACGCCATCCACATGGACGGGATCTGCAAGCCTGGGGTCGAGGCCCCCGCCGGCGCTGACCGTCAGACCCGGGTGCTGGCGACGCTCGGCCGTCGAGCCTGAGAGATCCCCGAGCCTGTCCTCGACGGCGGGTCGCCGTTCCTGCTGCCCGAGCAGCGGCACTGGTTCGACAGCTTCGGGCTCGACAGCGCCTACGACTACGACCCGGTGTGGGTCAAGGCCCGCGACCTCGACTTCGCGGTCACGTTCCACGGCGGGCTCGGCAACATGGCGACGGGCAGCTTCACGTCGGTGTCGAACTACAGCTTCAACCACGTCGGCTCGTTCGCCCAGCGCATGCACACGCTGGTGAAGTCGCTGTTCATGGGCGGCGTCACCCGGCGCTTCCCGGACATGGGCTTCGCCGTGCTCGAGTGCGGCGTGGGCTCGTTCGCCCATCTTTCTCAACGACCTCATCGACCACTGGGAGAAGCGTCGCCCCGAGGGCCTCGAACCGCTCGACCCGGCCGGCATCGACTGGGACGAGCTGGAGGCGCTGATGCGCCGCCACGGCCCCGAGCTGCTCGCCGCCGGGACGACGTACGAGCCGGGCTGGCGACCATCCCGGGCATCGGCGTGCCGCCCGCGGAGCGTGACGAGTGGCGCCACGTCGGCGCGTCGAGCCCCGACGAGCTGATCGACCGCTTCGCCCCGAGCTTCTACTTCGGCTGCGAGGCCGACGACCGCACCGTGGCCTACGCCTTCTCCCCGGCCAACAGCCGGGGGTTCGGTCTCAAGCCCCTCTTCAGCTCCGACATCGGTCACTGGGACGCGGGCGACGTGGCCGGTGTGGTGGCCGAGGCCTACGAGCTCGTCGAGCACCAGATCCTCACCGAGGCCCAGTTCTCGCAGTTCGTCTACGAGAACCCGGCCCGGCTCTTCCTCGACCAGAACCCCGACTTCTTCGCCCGCACTGCCGTCGCCGCCCACCTCCCCGCACCCGCCGACGCCTGATCACCGGGTCGTGACGTCCGGGGTCCGGCTTCACTGTCACACCCCCTGCGTACCGTCTGGCCCATGGACATCTGCGAGTACTGCGACCGCGAGATCACCGTCTTCTCCGCCGTGGCCATCACCGCCCACGGCCACGAGCGCATCGGCGAGTGCGAGGTGTGCGGCCATGTGGTCAGCCACGTCGTGCGGGCCCACTACCTCCCCGACACCTTGGCCAGCTGACCCGCCTCCGGTCCCGCGCCCGGGCACAGTGGGGTGATGGACGAGGCGATGACGCGGGCACGGGTTGAGGCCGCTCGCGTGGGCCGGTTGGCCACCATCACCCCCGAGGGCAGGCCCCACATGGTGCCGTGCTGCTTCGCCTTGGTGGGCGACGCGATCGTCTCCGCCGTCGACGCCAAGCCCAAGTCGACCACCGCACTGCGCCGCCTCGACAACATCCGAGCCCACCCGGCGTTGAGCCTGCTGGTCGACCGCTACGACGACGCGGACTGGACTCAGCTCTGGTGGGTCCGGGTCGACGGCACGGCGCGCGTCGTCACCGCCGGGCCCGAGCGCGAGACTGCTCTCGACGCCCTGGCGGCCAAGTACCCGCAGTACCGCAGCCTGCGCCCGCCCGGCGCGGTGATCGTGATCGAGCACCTGGCCTGGCACGCCTGGCCCTGACACCGGCCCGGCCGAGCCACCCGCTCCTCGGCTCTACTCGAACAGGACGCTGATGCTCTCGCGCTGGGCGATGCGGCGGATCGCCTCACCGAAGAGCCCGGCGACCGACACGACCTCGACCTTGTCGCTCTCGCCGAGGAGCGGGACGGCGTCGGTGACGTAGAGCCGGGTGATCGGGCTGTCGTCGAGTCGTCGGCACGCCTCCGGTGTCAGGAGCGCCTGCGACACCGCGGCGAGGACGGAGGTGGCGCCCCTCTCGAGCAGCACCCGGGCGGCGTCGATGAGGGTCCCGCTCGTTGCGTTTGCACCACTTGCCGCCGGCAACCGGCGATCAGGGGTGATCGGCTGAGATCAGGCAGAACTCGTGGCCCTCCGGATCGGTCATCACGACGATGGACCACCGGCCGGGCACGACCTCGCGACCACCCGCACGACGGCCGCCGATGCCCTCGATGCGCCGCACCGCAGCGTCGAGGTCGTCGACCCAGAGGTCGAGGTGGAGGCGGACCTTGCCGACTTTCTGGTCGGCACGGGCTGGAAGGTGATGACCGGGCCGCCGCGGACCGCAGGCCCGAGGCGGTACCAGCCGTCACGGCCGGGACCGGCAGGGCGCACCTCGGTGCGGAGCAGCGTCGACCAGAAGGTCGCCGTTCGCTCGGGCTCCCGGCAGTCGATGGTCACGCCCGCCCACGCGATGTCCGGGGGATCGGCGGCAGATGTCACCGGATCAGCATGCCGACTCCGCGGTCCGCCGTGCGACTGCCCGCCGGCGCCGACGGTCCGCAGACCCACCTGTTGCGCATCGGGCGGCCATCGCTCACAGTCGGTCGCATGCCGACCTTGCGGAAAGTCGATGCTGTCACGCTGCATGTCCCCGACCTCGACGGCGGCATCGCCTTCTACGTCGAGGCTCTCGGTCACACGCTGAACTGGCGCAACGACGCCATCGGTCAGGCCGGCATCGCCGTGCCCGACAGCGACACCGAGATCGTGCTCACGACCCGGCACGGTTACGAGCCGAACTGGCTCGTCGATGATGTCGCCCTCGCCGCCGAGCAGTTCCGAGCGGCGGGCGGGGACCTCCTGGCCGGGCCCTCCGATGTCCCCGTCGGACGGATCGCCGTCGTGCGGGACCCCTTCGGCAACGTCCTCGTTCTCATCGACCTCTCGAAGGGGCGGTACACCACCGCGGAGGGCGGCCGCGTCACAGGCGTCGCTTAGGTCGGGGGAGCGCAGCCGACGGAGCGGGGCGACCCGGCGGGTCGGCTCGGGTACCGTTCGGGCGGTGGACCGGTGCGACGGCTGTGGGTTCGTCTACGACCTGGGCCTTGCGACGGACGCCGGCGCCGACATCGTGCGGGGGGTCGAGGAGCTGGCTGCCCTGCTGCGCCGCGGTGGCATCGACCTCGCGACCCGCGTCGAGCCCGATCAGTGGTCCCCCCTGGAGTACGGCTGCCACCTGCGCGACGTGCTGGTGGTCCAGCGTGAGCGAGTGCTGGAGGCGCGCCGCACGGACCGGCCGGCGTTCACGCCGATGGGCCGCGATGAGCGGGTTGACCACGACGGCTACGCCGACCAGGTCGCCGACGACGTGGCCCGCCAGCTCGTCGACGCCGGGATGCTGTTGGCCAACGTGCTCGCTCGCCTCGGCCCTGACGGCTGGGAACGTACCGTCGTCTACAACTTCCCGGCTCGCACCGAGCGGTCGATGCGGTGGGTGGCCGTACACACGGTGCACGAGGTGCGCCACCACCTCCAGGACGTCAGGAGCCAGCTGGCCTGAACACCTTCGGACCGGCTCAGGGGACGGCGACCACCTCGACCAAGCCGTCCAGGGCCATCACGTCGTCGGGGTTGCGGGTGTAGAGGGGGAGACGGTGGGCGACCGCCACCGCGGCGATGAGGAGGTCGACGGCTCGGGCACCGCGCGCCTTGCGACCCGCGGCTGCGACGGCGGCGTAGACGAGGCCGTAGCCGCGCGCCGCGGCGTCATCGAAGGGCAAGGGGTCGAACGTCGCCTCGGCCCGCTGGAGGCGATCCTGACGCCGGGCCCGTTCCGCGGCGTCGGCGGCGACGTGTGGCCCGGCCGCCAGTTCGGCCATGGTCAGGCTCGAGATGGCGAGCTGGCGGGGCAGCACCGAGGCGTCGAGGTGCTCGAGGTCGATGACGACGGACGTGTCGAGCAGGCCTCGATCGTGGCCCTCAGCCACGTGGGAACGGGTCCTGGTCGAGGATCCGATCGACGTCGTCGCGGAAGCGGCGCCCATCGATGGCGGGCGCACCCTGGAAGGTGGCGAGGGCGACGGCGGTGTGGACGTACTGGTCCCTCCGGATCGGCCGCAGCTCGCCGACTGGTACGCCGTTGCGCGTGACGACGAAGGAGGCGCCGCGGTCGAGACCACGCATGATCTCGCCGCTGTCGTTCCGGAGCTCTCGTTGGCTGATCTCCCGGGCCATGACGTCACACCGTAGCACGGGTGCTACGGAGACGCCCGGGCGCGGCGGCGGGTCAGATGGGGGCGGTGGTGGGGGCGGTGCGGAGGCCGCCGATGAGGGAGGCGACGACTTCGTCGGCCAGCTGGTCGAGGCTGCGGTCGGCCTGGAGGTGCTCGCGGGTGCCGAACCGGCGGCGGTCGAGCACGCCGTGGATCCCGCTGGTGATGATCCGCACCGCAGTGGCCGGGCTGACTTCGGCCCGCAGCGAGCCGTCGGCCTGGCCCCGAGCCAGGACCTGCTCCCACAGGTCGAGGGTCTCGTTGCTGCGGGCGATCACGTCGGCCAGCTCGTCGATGCCGGCCAGGTGAGCCCAGTCGTAGTGGAGGATGGTCAGCACCGCGTCGTGCTCGGCGCACACCGCCAGCACCCGGCGCAGCATCGCCTCCATGGCCTCGGCCCCGGTGGTTCCGCTCTCCAGGGCGGCCCGTTGGCCGGGGATGAGCTCGTCGTAGAACGGCAGGATCACCAGCTCGAGCAGGTGCGTCTTCGACCGGAAGTGCGAGTAGAGGCTGCCGGCCAGGAGGTCGGACGCCAGGGCGATGTCGCGCATCGAGGTGGTGGTGTAGCCCTTGCGGGCGAAGAGGCCCCTGGCGATCTCGACGATCTCCTCGCGCCGGGCCGACATCAGGCCCCGCCGCGCAGGAGCCGGCCTGAGGCGACGCCGGGTACCGCGGCGCCGTCGGCCCAGATCGCCTCGCCTCGGACCCACGTGTGGACGATGCCGACGCTGGAGGCCACCAGGCGGTCGCAGCCGGCCGGGAAGTCGTGCACCCGGCGGGCCGGACCGGTGCCGACGGTGTCGGGATCGAAGGCCACGAGGTCAGCATGGCAGCCGGCCTCGATGCGGCCGCGCCCGACGTTCCGCTCCCGGCGCAGTGGCGGGGGGCCCGGGGGTCAGCGGCACCGATCTCAAAGCCCCTTCCCCGCTGCTCGACTCGCAGGCCAACTGGGGCACGCCTTGGTCGTCCTGACGATCGTTGCGGACCCCAGTTCGGGGTCGAAGCGGTCACGCGACGGGGGGGCGACCTCTCATCGCGCGACCGCCTGTGCTGACCTCGTCGTGTCGCCCTGACCGGCCCGTTCACGACGGGGTCGGGCCGAGGAAGACGAAGGTCTCGAGGCTGGTCCCGTCGGCGAACGCGATCGTGAGCGGGCCCAGATCGGTCCACCCGTGGCGCTGGTAGAGGGCCACCGCCCGGGTGAGGTGCTGCACGACGTTCAGGAAGGGACGTTGTCCGTTGCGGTGCGCTGCGGCGGTGACCTGTTCCAGCAGCCGGTCGCCCCCGTGTTGTCGTCGATGCTCGACGCTGGTGAAGAGCCGGCCCACGGCCGCCAGCCGATCCTCGGCCACGCCCGCAGCCTCACGGGCGACGGCGCACGCGGGGTCTTGTCCCGGGTCGTGGAGGGCAACGTGGCCGACCACGGTGCCCTGCAGATCCGCCACCCAGGCCTTTCGCTCGTACGGTGGCGCGACGAAGCGGCGAGGATCCTTCGGCCAATGGGTGGGGTAGCCGTCCTGCTCATGAACGCGTCGCAGGAGAGCAACGCACTCGTCGATGTCGGTTGGTCTCCGTGACCTCGTCGTCAGAGCCCGCATGCGACACGATGCCAGTCCGGCGCCTGCATGGCTGCAGGATCACGGTGGCCTCCGCGTCCTCGCCCTGGAGCGACGGGCAGCCCTCCCGAAAGGTCCAACGCCCCTCGGCGGCGCGCGCAGGATCGACGGACGTCGCGGGCATGGCCCGCGTGTGCATCTGCATCAGAGAACCTGGTGACCAGCCACACGCCACCAAATAGGCTGCATCCCGCCATGAACGGGCTCCAGGAGTACCTCGTGTCATCGTCGGGCCAGATGTCGTTGCCGGCGGCCGTACGGCATCGGTGGGACCTCGATGACGGTGGCCCGGTCGACGTCATCGACCTGGGCTTCGGGGTGCTCACAGTGCCCCACGGCGAAGGCCGCCGGTTGCTCGGCGATCTCCTCAGTCGGGACGACCACGCCGCGTTCGTGAGGTCGCTCACCGACGACCCGGACCTCGCCACCACGTGACCAGAGCGCTCCTCGACGACCACTTGCTGCGCGACCTGCTCGGCTGACGACGTCAGCGCTGACCTCGCAGTGGTGCTCGAGGATCACGAGCCGGCGACGACCAACCTCTACCTCCTCCGTCTGTGCAAGAGCGTCGTCTCGGCACGCGGTGGCGCGCTCACCGGTACCTGGCCGAGCCAGCGCCGCAGAGCGCTCGGAGCCGGTCTCGTCACGCTGTCCGAGCACATTCAGATCGTGCCGATCCGAACGCTGGCCTACGGCATGGCGTTGGTCGCCGATGCCCACCGGGTCTCGAGCCTCGGCGCCGAAGCAGTGGCCGCGGCGGGGCACCTCGGAGCGCCGCTGTGCGTCTGGGAGGGCGACGACGGACCGAGCATCCGCGCCGCCATGGCTGCGCTCGGGGCCGACTACCGCACCATCATCCGGTAGCTCCGAGTCGGGGTCCCGACGAACCGGGCTGCGGCTGCGAGGTAGAACCTGTGAGAGCCGATCGAGACCTGCTCGTGCTGTGGCGCGGTGATGGTGATGTCGCAGCCGGTGGACCTGAGCCCCCCGATGAGGCCGGTTCGACCCGGCCGTCCGGCCCTATGCTCCGGCCATGGACCTCTTCGGGCTGGTCGCAGCCGAACGACGACGCCTGGCCGACGAGCTGGAAGGCCTCACGGCGGCGGAGTGGAAGCAGGCGTCGCTGTGCGCGGGATGGACGAACCACGTGGTGGCGGCGCACCTCACGCTGCCGTGGTCGGTGAGCAAGCCGCGGTTCCTCGTCGGCCTGGCGAAGGAGAGGGGCAACATCGACCGCGCCATGGATCGGTTCTCCCATGAGCAGGCCGAGCGGCTCGATCCCGCCAGTTGCGTGGCCGCGTTGCACGACCACGCCGAGGACCGGTTCACACCGCCCGGCTTTGGGCCCGAAGCGCCGCTCACCGACGTCGTCGTCCACGGCGCTGACATCCTGGCGCCCCTCGGCCGCTCCGTCACCCACGATCCCGACGCCCTGCGCGCCGTACTGACCGTCGTCGCCGGTCCCAAGGCTCGGAGGGCTTTCGGTGCCCCCTCGATCGAGGGCCTGGTGCTCGACGCAACCGACGTCGAGCTTCGGGTGGGCACCGGCGACTCCGTCGTGTCGGGCCCGGCCCTCGCCCTCAGCGGCGTCATCCTCGGGCGAACGGCCCACGCCGCACAGCTCTCGGGCGACGGCGCCCCGCTGCTCGCGGCCCGGACCTGAGCCGACGGCGCCGCGGCCGCTTTCCCGGCGGACGCCCAGACGCGCGGGCGCCTACGGCCGGCCGGCGGCCTCCCACGCCTCGTGGGCGGCGTGGACCTTGGCCCAGAGCGTCTGCCGGCCGTTGCGGTCCACCGGGCCGAGGTCGAGGCCGAAGAGGTCCCCGAGGACGTCGGTCAGCTCGTCTCGCGTGGCGAGGGTCGACTCGGCGGCCCCGTCGCCGACGCGCGCGAGGGTCAGGCCACGCAGGATGTCGACGCCCGTGGCGTCACGTCGCTGCACCGTCAGCACCTTCACGAACCCGGACTCCGGCGACGTCGACAGCCAGGCGTGTTGGGCGGCGAAGGCATCGGTCTCGGCGGGCGCCGACCGCCACGCCATCCCGGCGAAGCCGCCCGCTGGATCGTGGGTGAGGTGCCAGTCGCCCACCTCGCCCGGCGTCTCGTGGAGCAGGAGGTGGAATGGGCCCTGGTCGTAGGGGCCGGCGAGCAGGGGGAGGGGCTCGTGGAGGGCGTCGCCGAGCCCGGCGTCGACGTACCAGGTGCCGTCCGGGTTGGCGTCCGTCGGCATGCCCCAGACCGTCAGGACCAGGTGGTTGGTCATCTCCGCATCGGTCGCACCACCCGGGCCGTGCACACCACCGACATGGGTTCGGACGTCGTACCCGAGGGCCCGCAGGAGCTCACCGAGCGCACCGTTGAGGTGAAAGCAGTACCCGCCGCGCCGCTGGCTGGCGATGCGGGCCACGGACTCGCCGACGCCAACTCCCCAGCGCTCGCCGAGGTGGATCCACAGGGTCTCGTACGGCACGCGCTCGACGTGCGCTCGGTGGATCCTGAACAGCGCGGCCACCGATGGAGGCTCCGCCTCGAGCCCGAGCCGAGCCAAGTAGGCGTCGCGCTCGGGAGCAGCGATCCTGGCCATGTCCCGACGATAGGCCCGGCTCGGTCGGGTCGAGCCCAGCGTTCGCGCCCGGAGGTCGACGAGTGGGCCCGCGGCGACGAGGCGCACCCCCGGAGGCTGTAGCACCGACGCCGACGGCTTCGACCGCAGCAGAGCTCGGACGAGGTCGGACGTCGGGCGAGTCGGCGAGGATGGGCCGGTGCGCACCGTGTTGCTGACCGGGGCCGCCGGTCAGGTGGGCCGCTCGGCTCGTCGCCGACTGGTGGACGAGGGCTGGAGGGTGCGCCCCTTCGACATGGCGACCGGGGGCGACCTCCGCGACGAGGCCGCCGTGCGCGAGGCCGTGACCGGCTGCGAACACATCGTCCGGCCCGATGTCGTTGCCGGCGACGGCGAGCCATCGGTGGAAACTCGCTGACGGCGGACCGGCGCGTCCTCGACGGGCGCTTCGGGGGCGCTCACGGTGCCCCAGGACGAATGCCGCCGGCTGCTCGGCGGCCTCCTCAGTCGGGACGACCGCCGCCTTCGTGCGATCGCTCGCCGAGAACCCGGACCTCGCCACCAGGTGACCCGGGCCGCCGGCGGAGCACCTCGACGCGCCGCTGTGCGTCTGGGAGAGCGACGACGGACCGGGCATCCGCGCCGCCATGGCTGCGCTCGGGGCTGATTATCACACGATCGGCCGGTACTCCACCCTGGTCCGGGCGAACCGCTTGCGGCCGCGTGCAGGCCCGTAGGCGGCCATGGGCAAGGGTGGGGTCATGAGCCTTGCGGTCGTGGGCGCCGGCCTCGGCCGCACGGGTACGAGCTCGCTGAAGGTGGCGCTCGAGCGGTTGCTCGAATGTCCCTGCTACCACATGGTCGAGACCTTCGACCGGCCGATCCACCTGGACGCGTGGCGCCGTGCCGCACTCGGTGAGCCTGTCGACTGGCGCGCTGTGCTCGACGGCTTCGGTGCCGCGGTGGACTGGCCGGCAGCAGCGTTCTGGCGCGAGCTGGCGTCGGAGCACCCGGGCGCGCTCGTCCTGCTGTCGACGCGTGAGTCGGCCGCAACGTGGTGGCGGAGCGCCGATGCGACGATCTTCCGCGGACTGCGGCGCCCGGCCGATCGGCCCGAGGGCCCCGGTGTCGCGTGGCGAGAGATGTGGGACGAGCTGGCTCGCGAGCGCTTCACCACGGCGATCGACGACCCCGACGCGGCCATGGCTGCCTACGAGCGGCACAACGCCAGCGTCAGGGCCGACGTCGAACCGCAGCGCCTCATCGAATGGCAGCCGGGTGACGGGTGGTCACCGTTGTGCGACGCGCTCGGCGTCGACGTGCCGGACGCACCCTTCCCCCACGAGAACTCGACCGCAGACTTCCAGCGCGGCGGTGGATGACGGCTGGCGACTGTGGCCCGCTGCGGGATGGGTACGAGCATGGCCGAGTGCGAAAGGAGCGGGCTTGCACTCCCCGGTCAGGTGATCGGGCGCATGCCGATCCAGTTCGCGGTGACCTCCGACCCGCACTGCGTAGCCTGATCTATGTGGCCGTCCCGGTGCTGACCGAGTTGCGCGATCAACGTGATGAGATCCTCCGAGTGGCCGAGGCTCGCGGCGCGCGACGGGTGCGAGTGTTCGGGTCGGTTGCTCGTGGCGATTCCTCTGAGACCAGTGACATCGATTTCCTGGTGGACCTCGATGAGCAGCGCAGTCTGTTCGATCTCGGTGGTCTGCTGATGGACCTCAGGGAGCTCCTCGGTTGCGATGTCGATGTGACCACCGAGGCCGGGCTTCGGCCTCGGGTCGCCGAGCGCGTGCTGGCCGACGCAGTGGACCTGTGAGAGCGGATCGCGACCTCCCCTCGACATGGTCGAGATGTGCGACCTCATCATCGAACACGCGACGGATCCTCATCGACTGGATACTGATCCGGTGGTTCAGGCTGCTGCCCAACGATGGATCGAGGTGCTCGGCGAAGCCGCGTCGAAGCTCTCTGTCGAGGTCAAGATGGCCCACCCAGAGGTTCCGTGGCGCGACATCGTCGGAACACGCGTGATCCTGGGCGGTTCAACGGGTGACGGCTGCAGAGCTAGGACTTCATCGGGATGCTCTGACCGGCGTCTGGACCGGCGTCGGCCTTCTGGCGCGAGCTGGCTGCCGCGCACCCAGGCGCGCTCGTCTTGCCGTCGACGCGTGAGTCGGCCGACGACCCGGTGGCCGAGCGCCGATGCGACGATCTTCCGCGGGCTGCGCCGTCCGGCCGATCGCCCCGAGGATCCGGGCCTTGCGTGGCGATCGATGTGGGACGCGCTGGCCCGCGAGCGCTTCACCACGGCGATCTATGGCTCCGCGTCCGGCTGCTGAACCGGAGGCCCGAGGTGAGTGGTGGAGCGCGAGCGGGGCCGTTCATCGGCGCTGCGGATCACGTCCAGGACGTCCGGGATGATCGTGCGGGTGAGCTCACGAGACGAGATCTCGCCGGTGTCGAAGGTGGGACCCGGGTCACCCGACGATCGGTGCCCGGACCAGAAGCTGTCGTGTGCCGTGCGGAGGAAGTCGGGGTCCTTCGAGAGCCCTCGGGTCTCGTCGCCGGCGACGCGTCACCGGGCCTCCTCGTAGGACACGACCAGCGTGATCCACACCGGCGCGTGGTCCAGGCCGAGATCGGCGAGCAGCATCCGCCTCTCGCAGTCGTCGTGGAACGGACCGTCGACGATCACCACCTCGACGCCGGAGCTGATGAAGGCGCGAACGAGCCTCGAGTGGGCGGCGCGGGCCAGGTCCCACCAATCGTCCAGCGATGCGTTCGACAGGCCGCGGACCATGAAGAACACCTCGTCGAGCCCGACCACGGCGACGGAGTGGTCGGCGGCTCGGATCTCGTCCGCCAGGCACGCAGCGAGCGTGCTCTTCCCCGCGGCGATGGGACCGTTCAGCACGACGAGTACGGGCGCGACGTTGCTCCGGATCACCGAAGACGGCAAGCGCCGATCGGGACACTTGGTGGCGAACCACATGACGGCAAGCAAGGCGCCGGACGGCCGTCCGATGTTGCTTCGTCCCGTTGCCCCCGGATCAGGGGCATGGATGCCGTGCCTGTCGGTCAGTAGACGATGTCGACCGCGTAGCGAAGGGCCCGATCGAGGGCGGCCCGCACGAGCTCATCGAGGTGTCCGACGGGTTCGTCGTCGAGTGCGCTGACCGGCACGGTGATGACGTTGTCGCAGCTGACGACACATGGTTCGCGAAGACCCTGCTCGGGGCCGATCTCCACTTCGGAGCGGATGCCCCGGATCGTGCGCGCGATCGGAGCGCACGTGACCGCGGTCAGCACGTGGATCGCTGCGTCTCGGGTGAGGACGCAGACGGGGCGTCGTCCGGCCGGCGGGCCGAGGTCAGCCCAGAAGATGTCGTTGCGGGCTACCACGCGGGAGCGGTCTCGGTCGCAAGTCGCCGGGAGGACTGGATCAGCGCGGGATCGGCCGGTTGGCGTCGGTAGGCGGCCATGAGCTCGCCATCCGCGACTGCGAGCTCTTCGGCCGCGATCACCGCTTGGGCGCCGCGGCGGAGGAGCTCGGATCGGTTGGTGCCGAGGCGGGTCGCCATGGTGTCGAGTGCCATGACGAGGTCGTCGTCGAGCTGGACCAGGACTTCGCGTCGAGCCATTGCCATATGGTATCCCATATGTGAGCCGCCCGAGATGCTTCGCGACCCTGCGGGGCCCGAGTGGCTCGAGGTGAACGGTTCCTGACGCGACGGTGGCGCGTCGGTACGGTGGCCGGCCATGCCCCCTCGCCGCACCCCCTTTGCTCCGTCTCCCCGGTGGGCCCGGCCCCCGTTGGCCGTCGTGCTCTGTGCGCTGCTCGTGGTCACCGCCGCCTGCTCCGGCGACGGCGACGGCAGCGGCGACGGCGACGGAGGCGACGCCGGCCAGGACGCCGGGGACGCCGGTCGGTCGGGGGCCGACGCGCCCGAGGGCACGGTCCTCGGCGACGGCGAGGAGTACCAGGCGACCATCCGGCGCAGCGCCGAGGGGGTTCCTCACATCACCGCTGACGACCTCGCCGGTCTGTCGTTCGGCCAGGGCTGGGCCAGCGGTGAGGACCGCACCTGCGACCTCGCCGACCAGGTCGTGAAGATCAACGGCGAGCGCTCGCGCTGGTTCGGCGCCGGCGAGGAGGACGCCAACCTGGCCTCCGACCTGTCCTGGCGGGCCATCGGGATCCGCGACCGGGCCGAGGCCGACTGGGCCGATGCGTCGAACGAGGTGCGCCAGCTCGTCACCGCCTACGCGGACGGGTGGAACGCCCACCTCGCGGAGGTCGGCGCGGACGGGATCGACGAGTGGTGCGCGGGCGAGGAGTGGGTGCAGCCGGTCGAGCCCGTCGAGGTGTACGCCTACGCCCGCTCGATCGCCCTCCAGGCCTCGAGCGGCGCCGTCTCCGATCTGCTCGGGACCGCAGTACCACCCACCGAGGCTCGCGACGACGACGCCGGGGCCGGGGCCGAGCCGCAGGCGGCCCTCACCTCGCTGGGCACCGACGACGCGCCCCTCGCCTCCAACGGCTGGGCCATCGGCGCCGAGCGGGCCGCCGAGGGCGGCGGGATGCTCGTCGCCAACCCGCACTTCCCCTGGGAGGGCGAGCTCCGGTTCTGGGAGGTCCACCTCACTGTCCCCGGCGAGCTCGACATCTACGGCGTGCAGCTCTCGGGCCTGCCCGGCATCGGCATCGGCTTCACCGAGACCTTCGGCTGGACCCACACCGTCTCCGCCGGCAACCGCTTCACCGCCTACAGCATCGACCTCGTCCCCGGCACGCCCACGTCCTACCGCTACGGCGACGAGGAACGGGAGATGACCTCCGAGGACGTCACCGTCGAGGTCATGGGCGACGACGGGGAGCTCACCGAGGAGACCCGCACGCTGTGGAGCACGCACTACGGCCCCGTGCTCGACTTCCCCGGCGTGGGGTGGACCGCCGAGCAGGCCATCACGCTCCGCGACGCCAACATCGACAACGACGAGTTCTTCGAGCAGTACCTGGCGATGATGCAGGCCGACGACCTCGACGAGTTCATCGCCATCCACCGCGACGTCAGCGGCATCCCGCTGTTCAACACCGTCGCCACCTCCGCCGACGGTCGGGCCTGGTACGCCGACACCTCGGCCACGCCCAAGCTCTCCGACGACGCCCTCGCGGCCTACGAGACGTCACTCGACGCCGACCCGCTCGTCGCCGCCGCGGCCGATGCCGGAGCCGTGCTCCTCGACGGTTCTGATCCGATGTTCGAGTGGGAGGAGGTCGACGGCGCCCGCGACCCGGGGCTGGTGCCCTACGACGAGATGCCGGTACTCGAGCGCGACGACTATGTGTTCAACGCCAACGACTCGTTCTGGATGGCCCACGCCTCCGAGCTGCTGGCCGGCGACTTCTCACCGCTGCACGGGCGTCAGGAGACGCCTCGCTCGCCCCGGACCCGTGAGAACGCGACCGTGCTCGACGACACCACCGCCGCCGGTCCGTCGGGTGACGACGGGGCCTTCTCGCTCGACGAGCTGGCCGCCGCCGCGGTGCAGAACACCGGGTTCACCTCCCGGGCCCTCCGCGAAGCCGTGGTGGAGCGGTGCCGCGGCGCGGCGCCGGTCACCGTGGCCGCGCTGCTCGACGACGAGGAGGTCGAGCAGCTCCCCGCCGGCACCATCGACGTCACCGAGGCGTGCACTGTCCTCGACGGGTGGGACGGCACCTACGACCTCGAGTCGGTCGGTCCCCCGGTCTGGCGCGAGCTCATGGGCCGCTACTCGTCCGACGACCTCGCCGATGCGGGCGGCCTCTGGGCCGAGGCCTTCGACCCGGCTGACCCGGTGGCGACACCGAGCGGGCTGGCGCCGGCGCCGGACGAGGCGAGCGACCCGCTGCTGGAGAACCTGGCCCGCGCCGTCCAGATCCTGGAGGCGGCGGGGCTCGCTGTCGACGTGCCGTTGGGCGAGGTCCAGGTCGCGGAGCGCAACGGCACCCTCGTCCCCATCCACGGGGGTGGCTCCGACGACGGCACCACCAACATCGTGTCGTGGGGTGGCAGCGGCTCGATCCTCGACCCCGCCCTGCGCGCCATCGAGCGCGAGCCGGTCGTCGACGGGTCGAGCCTGGCCGTCGTCACCGGCAGCGGCGCCGACGGCACCGGCTACCGGATCAACTACGGGACGTCGTTCATGATGGCCCTCGCCTTCACTGACGACGGCCCCGAGGCCCAGGTGTTCCTCACCTACGCCAACACCTCCGACCGTGACGCCCCCGCCTACCTCGCCGCCACCGAGGCGTTCTCGGCCAAGGAGTGGCGGGCCGTGGCCTTCACCGAGGACCAGGTGGCAGAGGCCACCGAGACCACCACCACCGTCCGGGGTTGACCGCCCGCGAGGCGTGCCACCTGAGCGGTCCCCACGGCCGAGGTGGTCCCGATCGACGTCGGTGGAGGGACGGGATCCGCGACCGGTTCGGTGTGGTCGGTGTCCTGGGCCGCCGGTCTCAGCCGAAGAGCTTGGAGTAGTCCGCGCCCCGGCGGAGGTGGTGGCCGCCGTCGATGGGCAGGTTCACGCCGGTGATCCAGCCCGACTCGGGGCCGGCCAGGAAGCGGACGGCCTCGGCGATGTCGTCGACCTGGCCGACGCGGCCGAGGGGCATGCCCTCGATGTAGTCGTCGAGCAGGGCACCGCCACCGGTGATGAACGACATCAGCTCGTCATCGACGATGCCGGGCTGCACCGTGTTGACGCGGATGCCGTCGACCCCCAGCTCCTCGGCCGCGCTCCGGCACACCATGTCGATGCCGGCCTTGGCTGCGCCGTAGGCCCACAGGTAGCGGTGGGGGAAGGCGCCGGCGCCCGACGACATGCCGACGATCGAACCGCCCCCGGCGGCGCGCAGGGCGGGCACCGCGTGCTTGATGCAGAGGATGGTGCCCACCAGGTTGAGGTCGACCGTGGCTCGGACGGCGGCGGCGTCAGCCTCGGCGAAGGGGCCCATGTGGGCCGAGCCTCCGGCGTTGGCGAAGAGGATGTCGAGCCCGCTGGTGGGCTCGGTGGCGAAGGCGACGGCCGCCGCGACCTGGTCCTCGACGGTGATGTCGGCGACGATCGAGCGGATCGACCCGCCCTCGCCCACGAGCGGCGTGACCTTGTCGACGGCGGCGTCGAGGGTGGCGGCGGTGCGCCCGCAGATGGCGACGTGGGCGCCGTCGGCGGCCAGGCGGGTGGCGGCGCCGAGGCCGATGCCGGTGCCGCCGCCGGTGACGAGGGCGGTGCGCCCCGTGATGGAGGACGTCACGGGGCGGTCTCGGGGGCCGGGGGCGTCGGGTGCGGTTCGGTCATGACCAGCTCCAGAGGGGTCCGCCCACGCGGGTGGGCGGTTCGTCGGAGGGCCAGCGTGTCATGCCGGGGGCGAGGCAGGCGCCTGGTGTCTGCGTCGAGCGGGGCTTCGGGGGCACCACGACCACCGAGATCGCTCACCGGGCCGGCGTGTCGCTCGGGGCGATGCTGCACCACTACCCGACCAAGGCCGACCTGCTCACCGCCGCGGTCGGCCACGTGCTCGAGCGCCGCCAGGCCGAGTTCCGCAAGGAGATGGCCGACCTCGAGATGGGCCGCGACCGCCTCGATGCCGCCATCGACCTGCTGTGGTCGGCGTTCTCCGGCCCCACCTTCGTCGCCTACGCCGAACTCTGGGTCGCGGCCCGCCGACGCCGACCTGGCCGTGTCGGTCGCGGCCATGGGCGACCAGTTCACCGCCAGCTCCCAGGAGCTGTTCGCCGAGCTGTTCCCGCCCGAGGAGTACCCCGACGCCGGCTTCCTGGCCGAGGGCATGGGCTTCGCCTTCGCGGTGATGGACGGCGTCGCCCTGCGCGCCCTCGTCCAGCCCGTCGACACCAGCCCGATCGAGATCCTGAAGGGGGTGGCCCGACAGCTCGTCGACCGCCGCCCCGCCGCCCCCGAGGAGCATCCATGACCACCACCCCTACCTCCGTCACCGAGGACACCCCGTCGGAGGTGAGCGGCGACGCCGCCTGGGAGAGCCTGCTCGCCCGGCTCAACCGCCAGTCGGTGACCAAGCACTTCGACGCGTACGCCGACATCGCCTGGGACGACCCCGAGATGCACCTCGACCCCGAGGACCCCCGGTGGGAGCTCTCGGCCGATGACCCGCTCGGCGCCACCGATTGGTACCGCTCCCTGCCGGCGGCGACCCGGGCCCGACTGGGCTGCGAGTCGGTCGCCTCCAAGATGAAGGCCGGCCTCGAGTTCGAGAGCATCCTCAAGCGCGGCCTGCTGGAGTTCGCCAGCGCCCTACCCAACCGGTCGGCCGAGTTCCGCTACGCCTACCACGAGGTCATCGAGGAGGCCCAGCACGCCGTGATGTTCCAGGAGTTCGTGAACCGGTCCGGGCTCGACGCCAAGGGCCTGGGCCCGCTCGATCGCCTCGGCGCCCGGCTCGTCATCCACCTGGGACGGTGGTTCCCGGAGCTGTTCTTCGTCTTCGTGCTGGGCGGCGAGGACCCGATCGACCACGTCCAGCGCCAGGCCTTGCGCCGCGACGACCTGCACCCGCTGATCGAGCGCATCATGCGCATCCACGTCACCGAGGAGGCCCGCCACCTGTCCTTCGCCCGGCACTACCTGAAGCGCAACGTCCCCGGCCTGGGCCCCGTCCGCTCCGCCGTCCTGGCCGTCGGAGCGCCCACGATCCTCGCCGGCATGGCCCAGCTGATGCTGAAGCCCTCGCCGCAGCTCGTCGCCCGCTACGAGATCCCCTCCGAGGTCATTACGGCGGCGTACACCGACAACCCCGACCACCGCACCGCCACCGCCGAGTCGCTGCGCAAGGTGCGCTCGCTGTGCGAGGAGCTGGGGCTGCTGCGCCGGCCCTTCGGCCGGCTGTGGCGGTCCTTCGGCCTGACCGCGACCTGACGACGACGTCGCGGTGGACCCCGGGCCCGCACCGGACGTGGTGGCCCGGGGGAGCCGTCAGCACGGACCGCCGGTGGTGTCTCACCGGGACAACCGTACGTCTCGGTCTTCAGTCTTCTGTGCGCTTTGGCGATGGACGTTGCCGTGACCGATCTGCGAGCTCACCTCAGTGACTGGCTCGAGCGTGTCCGTGAGGGACAGGAGGTCGTCATCACCGAACGCGGCGTGCCGGTCGCCCGGTTGCTGGGGCTCACCACCACCGCGACCCTGGAACGCCTGGCTGAACAGGGTGTGATCGCCGCGCCCGAACAGCCCCACCGGCCTCGGGCGGCGGGCCGAGCCCGTCCTCGGTCTCGTCGCCCGGTGGCTGACATCGTCAGCGAGCAGCGGCGCTGAACGATGGCGCTAGTGTACTTCGACTCGAGCCTCGACACCTCCGACCTCGTCGTCGCCGTGTGGGACCGCCGGCTTCATGCCGGCGCCACCGCCGAGCACCTCGCAGTTGCCCCCGCCACCCTCGGACCCTGAGGAACGGTCCGGCCTCGGCCGCCGGGCGCCGAGGCTCGACCTGCGGCGGCGCCGTGGTATCGCAGGTCCATGGATGAGGCCGTCGGTCACCGCCACGGCGGCCGAACGGTTCGCTAACCTGCGCGCCACTCGTCGGAGAGGGAAGCACATGGCGGAGGAGAGCTGGCATGCAGCCCGGTTGATCCCGACGTCGGGGATCAACGGTGCCGAGGAACAGGAGCGGCGGGCGACCTCGGCCCTCCTCGCGGTGATGGCGGCGGTTCGCGAGTTCGGATCGGCGGTGACCAAGCCGCTCGGTGCACCGTCCGGCGCGCTCAACACCTTCATCGAGGTGCCGTTCGAGCTGCAGGAGCGCCGAGTGTTTCCCGACGGCTTGATCCGGGTCTCACGAGGCAAGCGCACTTGGACCTGCCTCCTCGAGGTCAAGACCGGCACCAACGAGCTGGCGCAGCAGCAGCTCGAGGACTACCTCGACGTGGCGCGCGCCGAAGGCTTCGATGCCCTGCTGACGATCTCCAACGAGCTGGCGCCGGCACCGGGCCTCCACCCGACCACCGTCGATCGCCGCAAGCTGAAGCGAGTGGCGCTGCATCACCTGTCGTGGACCGAGGTCCTCACCGCGGCGGTGATGCAGAAGGTGCACCGTGGGGTCGCGGATCCCGACCAGGCATGGATCCTCGGTGAGCTCGTGCGCTACCTGGAGCACCCTCGGTCCGGCGCCTTGGGGCTCGACGACATGGGCGACGACTGGGTCACCGTGCGGAACGCGGTCGAAGCCGGAACACTGCATCCCAGGGACAAGAGCGCGCCGCGGGTGGCGTTGCGCTGGGACCAGCTCGTTCGCTACGCGTGCCTCTCCCACGGGCAGCGGCTCGGTGTCGAGGTCCAGCCGGCACTGTCTCGCCGGGAAGCGGCCGATCCGGCGCTCTGCAACCAGCTGATCGTCGCCGACCTCGCCGAGAACGGGCGGATGCAGCGCGACATCCGCATTCCGGGCGCGGTGGCGCCGCTGACGTTGACCGCTGACCTCCGAGCGCAACGGGTCATGTGCTCGGTCACGGTGGATGCTCCTCGTGAGGGCCGGCCCCTCACGCGGGTCAACTGGCTCCTCCGCCAGCTGAAGGACGCCCCGGACGGGCTCCGCATCGACACGTTCCTGGTCAATGGACGGTCCATTGCCTCTTCGGAGCTGCTGCGGGACGCGCGCGCCGATCCCGGTCTCCTCGTGAGTGATCCAAAGAAGGAGCTGCGCGCCTTCCGCCTGGTGCACGCGGCGCCGATGGGCGCCAAGCGTGGACAGGGTCGAGGGTCTTTCATCGGGTCGGTCCTCGGAGTCCTCGATGACTTCTACGAGTCCACCGCCCAGAACCTTCGTCCCTGGGCCCCCAGCGCCCCGAAGGCGCGGCCGATGCCGGAGCAGGTCGACCAGGAGGCGCAGGAGCAGGGCGTCCCCCGCAGCCTGGTCTCCACCGCACCGTCGTCGCAGGACGGGGCGGACCCGAGCCCGCCGTCGGTCCGACCTCCCGGCTCGCCGCTGGAGCCCGGTCCGGCTGACGCGGCAGCCTCACTGCCGGAGCCCGATCCCCCCGACGGCGGGGAGCGGGCCTGATCTGACGGACCCACAGGTACGTCTCTGGGCGCGGGCGAGCTCCCCCGCCCGGCCCGCCCGAAGGCCACCTGATCGAGCGCATCATGCGCATCCACGTCACCGAGGAGGCCCGCCACCTGTCCTTCGGGTGTCGGGCGTCGGCGGCTGGCGTCAGCCGTGCTGCCAGATGCGCTGCTGGAGCGTGCGGGTGCCCTCGAGGGCCACGGCGTCGAGCTCGCTCACCTCGGCCGCGGTGAGCGACCACCCGAGGGCGCCGGCGTTCTGCTCCGCCTGCTCGGCGCTCTTGGCCCCCGGGATCGGCACCGCGTCCTTCTCGATGATCCACCGCAGGGCCACCTGGCTCGGCGTGCGGTCGTCGTGGGCGACGCCGATGCGGCGGAGGACGTCGACGACCCGGTCGACCTCCTCCATGGGGTGGGCCGAGAAGGTGCGGCTGGCCGGCGGGGGGTGGGCGGCGGAGTACTTGCCGGTGAGGCGGCCTTGGCCGATGGGGGAGTAGGCGAGGGGCACGACGCCCAGGCGCCGGCAGGCGGCGAGCAGCCCTCCGGTCTCGGGCCGGCGCCGCAGCAATGAGAGCTCGATCTGGTTCGAGGCCAGCGGGACGCCCTGGCCGGCCAGGGCGGTGTGGATGCGCTCCATCTCGGGGGCGGAGTAGTTCGAGACGCCGACGGCCTGGGTCAACCCCTCGTCCACCACCGCGGCCAGCGCCTCAGCCAGGGCCCCCTTGGAGCGGAGGCTGATAGGCCCGTGGAGCTGGTAGAGGTCGACTCGCTCGACCCCCAGCCGCTCGATGGAGGCCAGCAGGGCCGAGCGCAGCGCTCCCTTCACGGCCAGCTTCTGGGGCAGCGGCATGAACTTGGTGGCCAGCACCACCGACGCCCGCCGTCCGGGGTCGCGCGCCAGGAGGCGGCCAATGATGCGCTCGCTCTCCCCGCCCCCGTACACCTCGGCTGTGTCGACGAGCGTCACCCCGGCGTCGAGGGTGGCGGCCCAGGCCTCGGCGATGCGCTCCTCGGTGAGCTCGGTGTCGTAGCCGCCCATGCCCCAGGTGGCCTTGTCGCCCCAGGCCCAGGTCCCCAGGCCCAGGGGCGCGATGGGGGTGGCACAGCCGGGCAGGACGAGGGCGTCGGCGGTCACCGTCGCGACCCTACGGTGAGCGGACTCCCAACGAAGGAGATCCTTCACCTGCCTCAAGAGATCAGGCGGTGGCGGTGGGTGGTCACCTGTTCGTCCCCAGCGCTGCCATCGCCTCGGGAATGTGCCGGCTGAGGCGTCGGATGATCTCGGCGGGGGTCTTGGGCTGGCGCCGTCGCCGGGCTGCCATGGCGTCGATGCTTGCAATCACCTGATCGCGGTGGAGGTGGATCTGGGCGAGGACGAACGCATCAGAGCTGATCGCTTCCACGCCGAAGGAGCCGCAGAGGTCGGTTGGTTCTCGGTGACGATGGTGGGCGCCCTGACGGCGACGGCCAGGGCGAGCACATGCCGGTCCTGCTCGTTGACGGGCATCGCCTCGATGAGGGATGGCGGGATCTCCCGCAGGGCGTCTGGGAGCGCACGGTTGAGGTGGTCGAGCCGACGGTCGATCGCCGCAGGGTCGAGGTCCGGTCGCGTTGTGAGGTTCCGCCTGGTCTCACCGAGGATCTGCGGTGACCAGTGCGGTCGGAACAGCCGGCGGGTCGCCATGGTGGCCACCAGGTCCGTCACCTCGATGCCGTAGAGGACGTTGGCATCGAGCACGACGACGTCGCCCGCCACGCGTCGGAGACCAGCTACTCGTCGTAGAGGCCGAGATCCTCGGCCTCAGCAGCCATCGCGTCGAGAGCCTCCTCGGCCTGGGCATCCAGACGGTCGCGATAGGTGAGGACGTCGGCGAGCCGAAGTCGGCGATGCGTCCCGACCATGTGGTGCGGCAGCTCGCCGCCTTCGAGCTGCTTGATCAGGAACGGGCGACTCACGTTCAGAAGGTGGGCCGCTTCGACCGTGGTGAGCTCTGCGTGCAGCGGGATGACGGACACCCCGTTGCCTGCCTTCAGGTTCTCGACGATCGACACCAGCAAGGCGTGGATCCCCTCAGGCAACCCGATCTCGACACCGTCCGGACCGACGAGCCGAGGGGTGCCCAACATGCGGGGGGCGTAGTCGAGAGCGCGCTCGAACGCGTCGAGCTCCTCGGGACGAACGGCACCAGGTCGCACTTCGAGCACGTCGGTCATGGACCGGAGGGTAGCACTAGACGCAATAGATGCAACGACCAGGATTCGCGACACCCTCCGCCCTCCCGGCCCAAGCCTGTCTTGACGAGGTGTCACGCGGATCCCTACCACCCACCGACGCAGGCAGGGCCGTCCCGACGGTGGTAGGAACACCGACACGGCTCGGTAGAACACGTTCTACCGACGTTCGCACGCCGCGCACGACGCTGCGGCCCCCGGGGTCGCGCCGAACAGGAGCAGACCGATGACCCTCTCGTCCTGGGACGACTACCCGGTGCACCAGGCCTCGGAGTTCGTGCGCCACCCCGCCACTAGCGACCGCAACTTCTACGACCGCTACTACTTCAACATGCTGCCGAGGAGCGCCGAGTGGTTCGCCATCTTCGGCCTCGGCCAGTACCCGAACCTGGGCGTGACCGACGCGTTCGTCGACGTGCGCGCCGGCGACGAGCAGCACATCGTGCGGGCCTCGCAGCCGCTCGTCGACAGGGCCGACACGTCGGTCGGACCTCTGCGGGTCGAGGTCATCGAGCCCCTGCGCAAGCTCCGCTTCGTCGTCGAGCCGTCCGAGCACTCGGTGGCGATGGACTGCACGTGGGAGGGCTTCGGGCCCGCCATTCCGGAGCCGCCGCAGTACCTGCGGGCCAAGGGCCGCGTCGTGTTCGACACCCAGCGCCTGGCCCAGATGGGCTCGTGGACCGGCACCCTCACGGTGGCCGGCCGGGAGATCACGGTGACGCCCGAGGAGTGCTGGGGTTCGCGAGACCGCTCGTGGGGCGTGCGCCCGGTGGGCGAGCCCGAGCCCGATGGGATCCGTCAGGGCGTCAACGTCATGGAGGGCATGTGGAGCTACTTCCCCATGCGCTTCGACGACCACGCGATCTTCTACATCTGCCAGGAGCGCCCCGACGGCAGCCGGCCCCTCGTCCAAGCCGAGCGGGTGTGGCCCGATGGTCGCATCGACGACCTGGGCCCCTCCGAGCACGAGCACCGCTTCAAGCCGGGTACCCGGATGCTGACCGGGTCGACGATCCGGTTCCCCGCATCAGACGTCGAGATCGCCTGTGAACCGTTGCTCACCAACTTCATCTCGATCGGCACCGGCTACGGCCTCGACGCCGACTGGCGCCACGGCATGTACCAGGGCCCCGACACGGTGGTGCAAGGCCACGTGCTCGACGTCGCGGCGGTGAGGGGTCTGGGCCAGTACGGCGTGGTCGACAACATCGGGCGCTTCACCTACGACGGCCACGTCGGCTACGGCCTCTACGAGCACGGCTTCTTCGGCCCCTTCCCCCGCTACGGCATGACCGACGCCGCCACGGGCGCCCCGGGCTGAGCGACGGGATGGCCCGGGCTGAACGCGGGCAGGGATGATGCCGAGGACGCCGGCGCGACCCACTACTCCCGATCCTGGGAGTCTCATGATCGTTCGGCGATGAGCTGGGCGGCCCGCTCGCTGAAGCGGGCGAGGCCGGCTCGTGCCAGCGCAGCGAGGGTGGCGTCGATCCCCTGGGGGTCGCGTCGTTCTGTGCCCATGGCCTCCACAACGGCGAGCACCTCGTGGGGATGGGCGTCGAGCAGCTCGGAGAGGTAGCTGTCCGGCTTCGCCCGGCGCACTCCTTCGAGGTCGGCGTGGGGGAAGTCCCGTCTGTTTGACGTGAGTAGCACCGTCGCCCTGCCTCCGACAGCGGCGGCCGAGTGAACGTGGTCGTCGGGATCGGGGCCGGTACGGGTTCCGACAAGGTGCTCGTAGGCGCTGCGCTGGATCTCGCCGTCGGGGAACGCCTCGCGGATGCAGTCGCAGAAGTAGGCGGCTCTGTCCGGCGGGAGACCCTTGTGCTCGATCAGCATGCCTTCGACCTCGGCGAGGAGGTCCTCTGACCAGACGAGCTCGTACAGGGCGATGTCGGCGAGCCGGAGCGTCAGGTCGGCGACCGAGATCGGGTACAGGGTGTTGCTGTCCGGAAAGACCCGCTCCATGGGGGTGCGTCAGTACTCGGCGCCTGCCTCGACCATCTCGTCGACCATGTCGGAGATGATCCTGCTTCTTCTCTCCCGCCGGTCGGCGAGGGCGAGGACATCAGCGACACGGACCTTGCGGTGTGTGCTGTCGGGCAGGCGACGGGAGGGCAGCACGCCCTCAGCGATCAGCCGGTCGACATACTGCCGAGAGAACCCCAGCAGCTCCCCGGCTCGGGCCGGCGACACCTCATCGTCCCGGCGCAGAAGGGCGAGGTCGTGGCCGCCCACCGCCTCCCGCACGGCCGTTCGCAACACGGCGGCGAGCTCGTCGGGCAGTTCCACCGGACGTCCGTCCGCCAGCAGTACCTGGACGCCTGCGATCTTGTCACCCTTGACAGACTTGAGAGCGCGACGCGACGCACGCGTTGCCCTGAACTCGAAGACCGAGTCTGCCCCGTCCACAGGTGCCGTCACGACGGCGATGCTACCGCAGCCTGCCACAACTGCAACTAGCCTGGGCGGATCCCTCAACGCTCCCCTCGTCGCCCGGCGGAGGCGCCTGCGACGTCACGGACAGCGCGGTGAGGGGATGCCGTCAAGGCACAGCACGCGGGGACGTCTAGGTGTCATCCCTCCCGGGCCACTGCGACGCTGGTGGGTTGCCCAGGCTCCGCCCGGAGGGCTCGGCCCGTCCGACCGTGGGTGGAGGGCGCATCGCCCTCGGGCGGATGACATCCGCCGACGGTCGCCATAGCCTCGACCGTGTGTCGTGGTGGAGTCGCTTGCGAACGGATCTCACCCGGCCCGAGGCGCCGACGCGTGGCGAGGAGCGGGTGTTCCTGGCGGGCAGCGCCATGGCGATCATCGCCGTGGCCCAGGTGAGCGATCCCGGGTCGGCCACCGACCTCCTGCTGCTCTCCCCGGCCCTGCTGGCCTTCGTGCTCCGTGGACTGCTCCGCACGATGCCGGCCGAGGTGTTCGCCGCGTTGGTCGTCGCGCCGGTGGTGTTGGTGGTCGGCGATGACGGCGTGCTCGAGGGGGCGTTCTTCCTCGTCGTGATGATGGTGCTCTACGTCGCCTGGCACCTGGGGTCGACCGCCCGGGCGACGCTGGTGCTCGCCGTGTCGACGGTGGCACCGTGGCTGGTGGCCACCACCCTGGCCCCGCAGGCCGGGATCAGCTGGACGCCATGGACCGCGGCCAGCCTGTTCACCTTCGGGCTGGGCCGGACCCTTCGACGCCAGCAGGCCCTCATCGACCAGCTCGAACGGGCTCGTGAGGCACTGGCGGAGCACGCCGTGGCCGAGGAGCGACGACGCATCGCCCGCGAGCTGCACGACCTGGCCGGCCACACCCTCGCGGCGATGCTCCTCCACGTCACCGGCGCGCGCCACGTCCTGCGCCGTGACCTCGACGAGGCCGAGCGGGCCCTGATCGATGCCGAGACCGTGGGCCGGTCGAGCCTCGATCAGATCCGGGCCACGGTGGCCGCGCTGCGCACCCACGAGCGGGGGACTGATCCCGCCCTGGCGGGCACCGCGGACCTGCCCGCGCTGATCGAGGAGTACCGGCGGGCGGGGCTCGACATCGATGTCGCCACCGCCGGACCGGCGTCGCGCCTCGAGGGCTCGGTCGGGACCGCGCTGCACCGCATCGCCCGCGAGGCGCTCGCCAACGTGGCCCGCCACGCCCCGCAGAACTCGGTGGAGCTGACCCTCGCCGCCGACGACGACGCCGTCCGCCTCCGTGTGGTCGACCGCGGCCGCCCCGGCGCCCGCCCGGACCCGAACGCCGGGCACTTCGGGCTCGTGGGGATGCGGGAACGAGCACGAGCGCTCGGGGGTGAGCTGGACGCGGGACCGACGGCCGACGGGTGGTCGGTCGAGGCCCGGCTGCCCAGGGCCGCGCCGGACCGCGACCCGTTCGTGGCCTCGTGATCCGCGTCATCATCGTCGACGACCAGCCCGTGGTCCGGGTCGGCGTGGCACGGATCCTCGGGCCCGACGACGGGTTCGAGGTCGTCGAGGAGTGCAGCGACGGCGACGAGGTGGCCGCCGCCGTCGCCACCCACCGGCCCGACATCGTGCTCATGGACGTGCGCATGCACCGCATGGACGGCGTCACCGCGACCCGGCTGCTGCGCCAGGACGAGGACGGGCCACCGGTGCTGGTCCTCACCACCTTCGACGACGACGACGCCCTGTGGGGCGCCCTCGACGCGGGAGCCGCCGGCTTCATCCTCAAGGACACCTCCGCGGAGGACCTCATCGCCGCGGTTCGCGCCGTCGCCCACGGCGCCGCCTGGCTCGATCCGAAGGTGGCACCGAGGGTCCTGCGGGAGTTTCGTGCCAACGTGCGACCGCGCCGGGCGCAGGCGGCACGCATCGGCGAGCTGACCGAGCGCGAGCACGATGTCCTGCGTCACATGGCCCAAGGGGCGACCAACCGCGAGATCGGCACCGCGCTGATCGTCAGCGAAGCCACCGTCAAGAGCCACGTCGGTGCCATCTTCGCCAAGCTCGGCGTGCGCGACCGGGCCGCCGCCATCGTCTTCGCCTACGACCACGGGGTCGTGGGCCCCCACCCGGGGACGGAGGCCAACTAGCCACCGAGGGCCGATGCGCTCGGCCCGCCACCGGCGCACGATGGGGCCATGCTCACCACGAGGCCCACGGCGACGCCCGACGAACTCGACACGACGACCGGTCCGGTCATCTCGGTCCGCGACCTCGACAAGCGGTACGGATCGACCCAGGTGCTCCACGGCATCTCCTTCGCCGTGGAGGAGGGCGAGCTCTTCGGGCTGCTCGGGACGAACGGAGCCGGCAAGACCACGACGGTCGAGATCCTGCAGGGGCTCCGGCGCCCGGACGGCGGCTCGGTCAGGGTGCTGGGCCTCGACCCGGCGACATCCGGTGACCGGTTGCGGCGGCGGATCGGCACCCAGCTCCAGGACGCGGCGCTGCCGGAGAGGTTGCGGGTCGGCGAGTCGCTCGCGCTCTTCGCGTCCCTACACCCCGCGCCCCGGCCCCTCGACGAGCTCGCCGCCGAGTGGCAGCTCGAACCGCTCTGGCGTCGTCCGTTCGGGGCGCTGTCGGGGGGCGAGCGCCAACGGCTCTTCGTGGCCCTCGCGTTGGTCGGGCGGCCCCGGCTGGTCTTCCTCGATGAGCTCACCCAGAACCTCGACCCCGTCGGGCGCCGCCGGACCTGGGACGTGGTGCGCCGCATCCGCGACGGCGGCACGACCGTGGTGCTGGTCACCCACGACGTCGAGGAGGCCGAGCGCCTCTGCGACCGCATCGTCGTCCTCGACCGGGGTCGGGTCGTCGCCGAGGGCCCACCGGCGGCGATCGTCGGCGCCCTCGGCGGGAAGGCCACGGTCCGCTTCACCGACGCGGAGCTTGATGTCCGGAGCCTCCGCGACCTGCCCGGCGTCGATCGGGTCGACCGCCACGGCGCCGAGGTCCGGGTGACAGGCGTCGGACCGGTGCTGGCCCACGTCGGAGCCCGCCTCGTCGCCCTCGATCGACCGCCGCTCGACCTGCACGTCGCGGTCCCCACCCTCGAAGACCGCTTCGTCGCCCTGACCCAGGAGGCACCGTCATGACCACCATCACCGCCCCGACCGAACCGAGCGTTGCGGCGCAACGGGGCGGGCCCGTGCGCACCACCCTGCGTCTCGTGGCCGTCGAGCTGCGTCTGCTCCTCCGCGAACCGATGGTGGCCGTCAGCCTCATCGGCTTCCCCCTGGCCACCGTCCTCGTGCTGGCCGGCGTCTTCGGCGACGGTCCCGACCCCGACTTCGGTGGCGTCGCCCCGAGCGACCACTACCTCGCCGGCTACCTGGGCGTCGTCCTGGCCGCCATGGGCCTCATCACCATCCCGGTGCACCTGGCCACCCACCGGGAGCTCGGCGTCCTGCGCCGGTTCCGAGCGGCCGGTCTCAGCGCCGGCGTCGTGGTGGCCAGCGAGATCACCCTCGGCGTGGTGATGGGCACGGTGGGCGGGGCCGTGGTGCTGCTGGTCGGCACCGCGGTCTACGGGCTGCAGATGCCGGTCGACCCGCTCGGCGTCGCCGGGTGGTACGTCGCCGGGTTGGCCTGCTTCATCGCCATCGGCGTGGCGCTCGGCTCACTCGTCGCGACCGGTCGCTCGGCCACCGCCCTCGGCAACCTCGTCTTCGTGCCGATGTTCCTCCTCGGTGGCGGTGGGCCGCCCCGGGCGGTCATGACCTCGACGATGCAGACGGTGTCCGACGCCTTGCCGCTCAGCCACGTGATCGGGGGGCTGCGCCAGGCCTGGCTCGGGACCACCGACGACCCGCACGCGCTCTGGTGGCCCCTGCTCGTCGCGGCGCTGGCCGCGTTGATCGCCGTGCTCACCGCTCGCCGTCGCGCCGGCTGACTCGATGTGGCTGCAGGGCGGACACCGCCACGGCCCGACCCCGGGAGCCGTCGCCGTCCGTCGCTGCCGCGCCCCGACCGTCGGCCCCGACGCCGGTAGGGTCCGGGGGCCGTACGGAAGGTGCGGCGCGGCGGACGGAGGCAACAACAGTGGAGGCGCACGACCCGACCGCGTCGCTGGGCCCGCTCGCGGACCCCGAGGTCGTCGGCCGCCTTCTCGGCGACGGAATGGTCCTCTTCTCGGCCGTCGCCGACGATGGGACCATCGTGTGGATGGGCGAGTCGACCGAGCGGATCCTCGGCCGCCCGGCGCGGGAGCTGATCGGGACCAACGCCCTCGAGCTGGTGCACCCTGATGACCAAGAGGTGCTGGCGCTCACCTTCAGCGAGGACGCTCGCGGCTCCCGCGACCGCATCCTCGCCGTGCTCCGCCTGGCCCACGCAGACGGGTCCTGGACCACCTTCGAGTTCGGCGGCGTCGACCTGCGCGGCCCTGATGGGTCCGGCGTCTTCCTGTCGTGGGGGCGCTCCTACACCTCGACCAGCCGGCTCCTGGACGTGCTCGGATCGCTGCTCTCGGCCCGCGACCTCGAGCAGATCCTCGACGAGGTGCTGGGATGGTGCGACGCTCAGGCCCCCGACACCGTGTCCGCCGCTCTGTGCCGCGCGCCCGACGGCGCCTACCGGGCGGCGGCGTGGGGCGCGCTGCCGTCGGTCCTCGGCCTTGACCTCCGCATCGACGCCGACACGCCCGGCCCGTGGGCGCAGAGCATCGCGACCGGGTCGATGGCCGAGGCCCCGTGCACCGAGCTCAGCCCCGAGCTGGCCGCTGCTGCGGCCGACTCCGGGCTCCACGCGGTGTGGAGCACACCGGTGCCTGATGTCGGCGACGGCCCGCCGGCCGCGCTGCTCGTGTGCTGGCGCCGCCGCCCGGGCCCCATCCTCGCTACCCATCGGCGCCACCTCGACGAGACCGCCCGCCTGGCCCAGCTGGCGCTGCGCTGGGCCGAGAGCCATCACGAGCTGCTGACCCGCGCCACCACCGACCCGCTCACCGGCATGGGGAACCGGGCCGACCTGGAGGACCGGGTCGGGGCGGACCGCCCCACCCTGGCCGCCCTCCTCTTCTGCGACCTGGACGACTTCAAGGCCGTCAACGACCGCCACGGCCACCTCGTCGGCGACCGCATCCTCCGCGAGGTCGCCACCCGCATGGCCGACGCGTGCGCCGAGCGGGGGCGCGTCGCCCGCCTGGGCGGGGACGAGTTCGCCATCTGGTGCCCGAGCCTTGCCCACCCAAAGGAGGCCGAAGCCATCGCCGACGACGTCCTGAGCGGGCTGGAGCCACCGTTCGGGATCGACGGCGCCGAGCACCACGTGCGCTGCAGCATCGGCATGACCGTCGTCGCCGGCGACGACCCCGACGCCGGTGACCTCGAGGCGCTCCTCCGCGCCGCCGACGCCGCCCTCTACCGGGCCAAGCGCACCGGCGGCGCCGGCTGGGCCAGCCGGGACGACTCCTGAGGTCGGGACGTGGTCGACTGCTCCCGTGCATCGACCAGCGGCTCGCACGAGATCCCCGAGGTGGCCACCCCCGCCATCGAGGCGGTGGGTGACCCGATGCCGCGCCTGCCCGTTCGGCGCAGAGGGGAATCGGGGCGAAGGAGCTCCGCGCCCGTGAGCGGGCAGGTTCTCGGTACGGGATCCGATAATCCGCGCCGGATCCCGTACCGAGAAGGGACGCGGGCCGAGCTCGGCCGCTCGCTCACCAACCGGGTCGGCCCCTCGGCCGCTCGGAGGCCCGGGCCGGGCGCGGTACCGTGCGCGGGATGGACGGTGACGCGACGCAGGTCGGTGCGGGCCGACCGGGGTCACCGCGGGAGCTCTTCGGTCGCCTGCAGCAGGGTGAGCAGCGGGACCGACTGCTGGTGCTGCGGGCCGCCACCGAGGCCAACGCCCCGGTCTACGTCGCCGTGCTCGCCGCCTTCGTCGCCGCCCGGGAGCGCTACGAGGTTGAGGTGCGCACCGACCGCATCGCCGCCGACCTCGACGCTGCGGGGCTCGAGGTCGACAACCTCGACGCCGCCCTCGACCAGCTCCGGCAGTGGGGCAACTTGACCTGGACCCAGGACACCGCCCGGGTCGCCCGGTTGGAGGACTTCCGCCAGCGCCGGGCGCTGTGGCAGCTCACCGCCGCCGGGCAGGCCGCCCACGACGCCATCGTGGCCGTGCTCGATGCCAGTGACCAGTCCGGCTCGTTGCAGCGCACCCTCTTCCGCGACATCCGCGAGAACCTGCAGGAGCTGGCCGGCGCGCTCGACCGTCGCGACCCCGAGCGGGCCTACCTCCGCCTCCGCGACCTCGACGGCTCGCTCCGCGACCTCGCCGCCAACGCCCGCGACTTCCACGCCGCGGTGGCCCAGCTCCGGCGCGAGCACGACGTGGCCCCCGACCGGTTCCTGGCCTACAAGGACCTGCTCATCACCTACCTCGAGCAGTTCTTGGAGCACCTCGTGGCCCAGCGAGCCCTGGTGGTCCGGGCCGTGCAGGCGGTGGAGGAGCGGGGGATCGACCGCCTCGTCGAGCTGGCCGCCGCCGGCGACGACTCCGCGGGGCTGTTCGACGACGGGGACCGGGCCGAGCTGTGGCGGGAGCGGTGGGACGGCCTGGCCGGGTGGTTCGTGGCCCCGCCGCGAGGAGCGGCGGGGGCCGACGATCTGATCGGAGCCACCACCGCCGCCATCAGCGACCTGCTCTCCCTGCTCCGCCAGGTCACCGAGAGCGCCCGGCGCCCCATCACCCGAGCCTCCGAGCTCGTCGTGCTGGCCCGCTGGTTCCGGCGCCTCGGCACCGACGCCGAGGCGGCCGAGCTGTTCGACGCTGCCTTCGGCCTGGGCCGCCCGCTGCACCTCGGCGGGGCCGACGACGACCCCGAGACGACCCCGGCGGCCACCTCGTGGTGGGATGCGACCCCGGTGCCCGTGCCGGTCACCCTCCGGGAGCACGGCCGGCGCCCCTCCTCAGGGCGCTCGGGCCACGCCGCGGACTTCTCCGCCCACAAGGCCCGGCTGGCCGCCGAGCACCGGGCCGCGCAGGCCGCTCGGGCCGAGGCCGCGGCCCGGCTCCGGGCCCGCCCCGTCGAGGGCCGGGTGCTGTCGGACCCGGAGCTGGCGGTCCTCTTCGAGCTGCTCGACCGGGCCGCGCACCAGCGCCCCGTGGGCGACGCGCCGGGCCACGACGCCCCCGTGGTGATCGAGGGCACCGCGGCCCGCCTGGAGCCCGACCCCGACGGGATGGCGGTGCGCTCGCGACGAGGCACCCTCACCCTCTCGGACCACCGGCTCGTGGTGGGCGCCGTCGCGGCCGGCGCCGGACCACGGTGAGCAACCTCGGTGAGGCCCGCGGCGCGACTGGGCTGGTGGCGGGACCGACGCGCTCGGGTCCCCGTGCCGCGGTGCAGATCGACCGCAGCGAGCTCGAGGGCTTCCAGGCCGCAGCCCGCCTCCTGCTCGCTCACCCGCTCGTGACCGAGACCTGGCCCCGTGCGGGGGCCCTGGCCGCGATCCGCCGGTGGGAGGTCCCGCTGCGCAACGAGTTCGGCCGGGTGCTGGGGTTCCGCCTCGACATCGGCCGGTCGTGCGCCCGGCTCTACCGCAAGGCCGCCGCCACCTCTGCCCACCGCGGCCCGGTCACCCGCACCGGGCGCCCCATGGGTCGCGTGTCCTGCTCGTTCCTGTGCCTGGCGCTCGCCGCCCTGGAGGGCCTCGGCGACCAGACCACGGCGTCGCGCCTGTCCGATGAGGTGCTGCGGCTCCGCGCCGGCGACGAGGCCCTGCCCGTCGACCTGACCCGGTATGACCAGCGCAAGGCGTTCGTCGACGCCGTCAAGTGGCTCGAGGACCGCGGCGTCCTGCGCCTGTGCGACGGCGCCGTCGACCGCTGGCTGGCCGACGACCCCACCGGCGACGCCCTCTACGACGTCGACCGCGACGCGGTGTCCCGGCTGCTCGTGGCTTCGCCCAGCATCCTGCGCGACGTCGCTCAGGCCGCCGACTTCCTGGTCGACCCCTACGCGCCCACCGAGGACGCCCAGCGCAACCGGGTGCGGCACCAGGTCGGGCGCCGGCTGGTCACCGAGCCGGTCGTGGCCTACGAGGACCTCGACCCCGACGAACGGGCGCACGTCCGCCAACGCCGGACCCGCGTGGTCGCCGATGTCGAGCAGCTCACCGGCGCCACGGTCGAGGCCCGGGCCGAGGGCCTGGTGCTCGTCGATGCCTCCGTCGAGCCGATCTCGGCCCAGGAGTTCCCCGCAGGGGGAACCGAGGTGCAGGCCGCCCTGCTGTGGGGAGCGGCGCTGGTCGCCTCGGCACCGGCGCCGGCGCAGGCCGTTGGCTCGGCCCCGACCTCGGTGTCCGCTGGCGACGAGGCGGCGCGGGATCGGCCCGAGGACGACGGGATGCCGTCACCGCCGGCGGCGATCGCGGTCGTCGACGCCGCGGTGGCCTCCGCGGCGTGGGACGCGGTGGTGGCGGGCTACGGCGCCCGGTTCCGGTCCGAGTTCCGCGACGCCCCCGACCGCCTGCGCCGCGAGGTGGTGGCCCTGCTGGACCGCTTCGGACTGGCGACGGTGCGCGACGACGGATCGGTCGCCGTCTCGGCCGCCCTGGCCCGCTACCGACCGGCGGATGGGCGGGGCGAGGACGACGACGGGGCCCACGACGCGCAGCTGTCGTGGCTCGGTGGAGGCGATGATGGCGCCTGATCGGTGGCGGCCGGTCCGCGCCGGCATCCGCAACGTGTGGGAGTACGACGACCAGGTCTTCGCCTTCGCTGACGGGCGCCTGATCTTGCGCGGCCCCAACGGTTCGGGGAAGTCGAACGCCCTCGCCCTGCTGTTCCCGTTCCTGCTCGACGGCACCATGAGCGCGGCCGCCATGGACCCCTTCGCCGGTGGCCGCTCGATGCGTTCGCTGCTGCTCGGGGTGCGGCGCGATGACGCCGATGCCCGGCGCTACCGCCACGACACCCGCCTCGGCTACGTGTGGATGGAGCTCGGACGGCGGGATCGGGCCGGCAGCGAGCGGTTCCTCACGATCGGCTGCGGGGCCCGGGCCACCGCCCAGAGCGGCGACGCCCGCTCGTGGTTCTTCGTGACCGAACGGCGGGTGGGCCCCGAGGTGGACCTGGCCCCCGGTGGCGACCTGCTCACCCGTCCGAAGCTGGCCGAGGCCATCGGGGCCGACGCCGTCCACGACACCGCCGAGGCCTACCGGGCGGCGGTCGACCGGGCGGTGTTCGGCCTCGGTGCCGACCGACAACAGAAGCTGGTGAGCCTGATCCGGGTGCTCCGCCGCCCGCAGCTGGCCGGGAAGCTCGACCTGACCCTGCTCTCCGAGGTGCTCTCCGGCGGTCTGCCCGCCCTCGACGGCGCCGTCCTCGACGACGTCGCCTCCAGCCTCGACGACCTGGAGAGCACCCAGCGCGACCTGGCCGAGCTGCAGGCCGCCCGGGCCACCCTCGACGCCTTCCTGCCCACCTACGCCGCCTACCTGGCCGGTGAAGCGCTCACCCGGGCCGCGGCCGTGGCCGACGGTGCCGACGCCCGCCGTCGGGCCGAGGCGCGCGTGCGCCAGGCCGATGCCGCGGTCGGGCGGGTCGCGACCGAGCTCGATGCCAACACCGCGGCGCGCCGCGACACCGACCTGGCCCACGAGGCGGCCGACGCCGAGCGGGTCGCGGTGATCGAGTCGCCCGCCTTCCGGGACGCCACCAGCCTGCGGGAGGTCGAGGCCGCGGCCCGGCGGGCCGACGAGCAGCTCGTGGCGGCGACCCGGCGCCGGGACGAGGCCGTGACGGGCGCGCAGCAGGCCGATGCCGAGGCGGCGCGCCTCGGCGAGGTGGCCGCGGAGCGGACCACCGCCGCGGAGCGGGCCCTCACCGAGGTGCGCGACGCGGCCGACGCCGTCGACCTGGTGTGGACCCTCAGCGACGACCAGGCCCGGGACCCGGACCGGCTGGCGTCGGGGGCGATGGTGGCCGAGCGGTCGCGGCGCGACGACATCCGTGTGGTGCGCGCCGCCCGTTCCGACCTCGACGCCGCCCGCCGCGACCACGACCGAGCTGAACGGGCCGCCTCGGAGGCCCTGGTCCGGGCCGACGCGGCGACGGCCGAGGCCACCCGGGCGAAGGGAGAGGCCGACCGCGAACGCGACGCGCTGGCCAGCGCGGTGGGCACCTGGGCGGCCGACGCGCCGGGCCTCTCGGCGGCGGATCGGTCGACCCTTGTCGCAACCGTCGCCGAGCTGGGCGAACCGGGCCAGCCCGGGTTGGCCGAGCGGTTCCGGGAGCTCACCACCACCGCTCGCGAGCTGCTCGTCGAGTCCCGCGTGGGGGCTCTCGCCGTGCTCGCTGACCTCGACGCAGAGATGGCCCAGTTGCAGGCCGAACGTCAGCAGGTGGAGGCGGAGGTCGACCCCGGACCAGCCGCACCTACCTGGCGTCGGTCTGACCGCGCCAGCCGGCCCGGAGCGCCGCTCTGGGCATGCTGCGACTTCGCCCCCTCGGTGCCCGACGCCGACCGGGCCGGGCTCGAGGCCGCGCTCGACGCCGGCGGGATCCTCGACGCCTGGGTCGCCCCCGCCGACGCCCCGCCCGAGCCGGGCACCGGCACCATCGACTCCTGGCTGTCGCCGCCGGACCCGGCCGCCCCCGAACCTGCCGGCCCGCCTGGCGCCGGTGAGGGCGCCGGACCGCCTGGCGTCGCTGGCGTCGCTGGGGGCACTGGCCCTCCTGGCACCGCTGCGGGCGCCGGCCTCCACGACGCAGAGGGGCCCACGCTGGCCGACGTGCTGGTGCCCTCGGTGCCCGACACCTCGGGTCTCGATGTGGCGCGGGTGGGAGCCGTGCTGCGCGCCATCGGGCTCGGACACCTCGGCGTCGCCGTCGACCGCGACGGTGGCTTCGTCCTCGGTCCCCTGCGCGGCACGGCGGCCAAGGATCGACCGGAGTTCATCGGGGCCACGGCGCGGGCTGATCGCCGCCGCCGTCGACTGGCCGAGATCGGACAGGCCCTCACCGTCCTCGCCGCCCGCCTGGAGGACCAGGGCGCCGCCCGCGACGAGGTCGTCGCCCGGCTTGCTGAGCTCGATGCCGCCCCGGCCACCCTTCCCCCGAGCGTCGGGCTGGAGCACGCCCTCGCCACCCTCCGCCGGTCTCGATCCGACGCTGAGGCGAGGGCGGATGCCGCGGCTGCGGCCCAGGCCGAGGAGGCCGAGGCGGCGGTGGCCGCCGCGGCCGCGGGCGAGGCGCTCACCCGGCAGGCCATCGCCCGGCGCCTGGGCGGCGAGGCCGCCGCCCTGGAGACCGCCGAGCAGCTCGTGGCCGGCTTCGCGGCGGCCACAGGGCGAGCCGTCCGGTCTCGTCAGCAGGCGATCGACGCGGCCGAGCGGGCCACCGACGCGCAGGGGCGGGCAGATGCCGCGGCCCGCGAGCTCGACGTCCGCCGGAGCGAGTGGGACGACGCCGGTCGCGAGGCCTCCGGCCTGCGGGCCCGGGTCGACACCCTGCGGGCGCGCCTCGGACCCGACGCCGAGGCACCGCTGCTGGCCCTCGAGCGCTGCGAGGCGCGGCTGCGCCACCTGGCCGGCGCCCGCCGAGAGCTGGAGGACGCCCGCGCCCAGCTCGAGCGGCGCAAGGGGAGCGTCGAAGGCGAGGTCGACGAGGCGGCTCGCGCCCGGACCGCCGCCGCGGACCACCTCACCGAGGTGTCCCAGCGGCTGACCGTGCTGCGGCGAGCGGACCTGCTGGCCGTCGCCGCGCCCGGGGCCACTCGGTCCGATGCCGCCGCGTCCGGGGCCGCCGAGCCCGGCGTCGCCTCGCCCGGTACCGCCCCGTCGGGCGTCGCCGCGCCCGGTCTTGCACCGTGCGGTAGGGACGACCCCGGTGCCGTCCCCTCCGGATCCAACGGCGACGCACCGGAGGCTGCCGCGCCGGGTGTCGACCCGTCCAGTGGTGCGCCGTCCGGCCGGGACGCGTCCGGTGCCGTCCCGTCCGGACCCGACGGCGACGGACCGGACGTCTTCGCCCGGGAACCGGCGGACGTCGCCGACGGGCTCCCGTCGGATCCGGTGGAGTTCGCGTCGTGGCTGACCCGGCGGGTGGACGGCGACGTCCCCTCGGCGGAGGAGCAGGCCCGCCGGGTCTCAGCGCTCGACCGGGCCCAGAAGACGCTGCTCGACGACCTGCACCACGGCTATGACCCGTCGCTCGCCCACGACGACGGGATCACCACCGTGCAGGTCACCTCCGAGCGGGGCACGTTCGGGTTGTCGGTGCTGGCCGACGAGCTGGCCGCCCAGGACGAGCAGCTCCGCGCCTACCTCACCGAGGGCGACCGAGAGGTCTTCGAGCGCTTCTTGCTCAACCGGGTGGCCCACGAGCTGCGACGTCTGCTCACCGACGCCGATGAGTTCGTCGCCGGGGTCAACCGGGCCCTCGCCGGCGCGCCGACCGCCAGCGGCCTGCGCGTCGAGCTGGGCTGGGAGCTGGGCGTCGACGACCCAGCCGTGCGCGACGCGGTGCGGCTCCTGCGGCGCGACACCGAGCAGATGGGCGACAGCGAGCGCGCCGAGCTGCGAGCCTTCTTCGAACGGGTGATCCGCCAGCAGCGGGCCGAGAACCCGACCGCCGGCTACCGGGCCGCCCTGGAGGCCGCCCTCGACTACCGGTCGTGGCACGAGTTCCGCCCCTACCTGCGGGGCGCGGACGGCGCTCGGACCCGTCTGACGCGCACCCGCTACCGGGAGCTGTCGGGCGGTGAGCAGGCTGTGGCCCTGCACCTGCCGCTCTTCGCGGCGGCCGCCGCCCACTACGCCCGGGCCGAGCCCACCGCCCCGCGCCTGGTCGCCCTCGACGAGGCCTTCGCCGGCATCGACGAGGCCATGCGGGGCGAGCTCATGGGCCTCACGGTGCGGTTCGACCTCGACCTGATCATGACCGGCCACGAGCTCTGGGGGGCCTACGTCGAGGTCCCCGCCGTCGCCGTGCACGACCTGCTGCGCCGACCGCCGGCCGAGGGGGTCAGCGTGTTCTCCCTCCGGTGGGACGGCCACGCCCTCGTCGAGGAGCCCGACCCCGCACTCGACGCGGCCGGCCCCGGGCGCGCGCCAGGCCTGGACCCTCCGACCGACGGCCTCTTCGCGACGCCGCCGGCGAGCGGCGAACGGTCGTGACGGCGGCACCGGCCGGTGATCGTCGGGCGCAGGCCTGGGCAGCGCGGGCCGGACCTTCCTTGGCGTGGCCGGCGAGCGAGGACCATCCGTGACGGCGGCCCCGTCAGACGATCGTCGCGAGCGGGCCCGGGTAGCCCTGGCCGGCGCCCCGTTCGCGCCGCTGTGGGACCGTGCTCGCACCCGGTTGGAGGGCAACGGTCGCCGCCTGGAGGGCACGCCGCTGCGCCTGACGGGGCTCGAGACCGAATCGCGCCGGGCCATCGCCGGCCTCCTCGGCGTGTCCGCCGCCGGCGAGGGCGTGCTGCGGGTCGACTTGGCCGACCTCGACGCCCGGCTCCGCACCGGAGCGGCGGAGGTTGCTCTGATCGACCTCCTCGAGGGCCTCGGTGGCCCGGTGCGGGACCGGCGGGCCGAGCGCGCCGCCGATCGCTCGGCCCGCGAGGACGCCTGGGTCGCGGCCGAGGGCCACCCGGTGCTGGCCGCTCGCCCCGAGCTGGCGGCGTGGGTGGCGACGACGCGACGGGCGGGGACGGCCACCCGGCTGGCGGGCTCGGCACCGGCCGGCGGCGCCCTCGCCCTGGCCGCCCTCGACGTGGTGTCCCACCTACCCGCCGCCCACGTGCCCCTGGCCGTGCTGGCCGCGGAGGCCACCGGCGACGCCCACGCCCTCGACCGCGGCCGTCCGCTGGGCACCCTCGTCGGCGGGGCCCTGGCGGTGCTCGACCCCGAGGAAGCCGACGACCCATGGCGTCCCGACTGGCCGACGGCGGGCGCGTACTGGTGGCGGCGGCGCTGGGCCCGGGCGGGGGTCGTGTGCGACGACCTGTCGGTGAGCGTGCTGGCCTTGAACCTGCCGGTGGCGTCGAGCGGTGCCGTCGTCGGCGGGTCGATCCACGACCACGGCGCGGTGGGCGAGCCCCTGCGGCTCACCCTGCGCCAGCTAGCCGTCGGGGAGATCGAGGTGGTCCCCGGAGTCACGGTCCACGTGTGCGAGAACCCGTCAGTGGTGGCCCAGGCCGCGGCCCTCCTGGAGTGCACGTCGGCGCCGCTCGTCTGCGTCGAGGGCCAGCCCAACACCGCGGTCCACACCCTGTTGGACCTCCTCGCCGCCGCCGGCTCGGCCTTCCGCTACCACGGCGACTTCGACTGGGACGGGGTGCGCATCGGCGCCGCCCTCATCGCCCGCTACGCCATGGCCCCGTGGCGGTTCTCCGCCGAGGACTACGCCGAGGCCGTGCCCCTCGGACGTCTGGGGCTCGGCACGTCGCGAGGACCGGTCACGGCGCCGTGGTCACCCGGCCTCCCCGCCCGCATGGAGACCGAGGCGGTGGCGATCCACGAGGAGCAGGTTCTCGGCCCGCTCATCGCCGACCTCGACGGGCGTCGACGGTGTGTGAGCGGGTGATCTCACTCCCGGCGTCGAGAGCCCAGCGGTCCGTGCGGACGCGTGGCGCGCATCAGATGCGCAACGGCGTACCATCGAGTTCATGCCTCGCACAACGCTCGACCTCGACGATGGCGCCTCCGTGCATTGAAGGAGCGCCGGGCTCGCGACCACAAGCCGCTGGGCGTGATCGCCTCCGAGCTGCTCCTGCGGGCTCTTGCGGCTGACGCCGTTCCGGAACGGGACCACGCCTGGGCGTCCCAGCCCATGGGGGCCAAGGTCGACCTGGATGACAAGGACGCGCTCTGGGCCGTGCTCGACGACCGGTGAGCCAGACCCTCGATGTCAACGTCGATCCGTGCGAAGCTCGTGGCGGACGCCCACCTGGTGGCGCTGATGCACGATCACGGGGTCAGGCAGATCTGGACCCGCGACCGCGGTCGCTGCGCCACGGCGCTGGGGTCCATCCACATGACCTCCCATGAGTGGCCGTCGGGGTCGTGGAAGCTCCGGCCGTACATGAACCCCTGGTCCGTGGGCTCGTTCGCCGGCTGACCGCCGGCGGCGAGGGCGGCGTCGGCGAGCTGGTCGACCGCCTCGCGGCTCTCGGCCGACACCGCCAAGATGGCCTCGATCTGCGTGGTGGCGTCGCAGATGGCCTTCTTGGTGAAGTCCTGGAAGCGCGCCTCGACGAGGAGCATGGCGAAGGCGTCGGGACCGATGATCATGCAGGTCGCGCTCTCGTCGGTGAACGCCGGGTCGAACTCGAAGCCGAGCCGCGCGGCCGGCCCGGGAACTCATCGGCGCAGTTACGGCCCCACGACGGTGATGAGCTCGATCGTGTGACCCATGCCTCTCGCCATCAGGGCGGGTCAGTGTTACCGTCGGTAGCAATTCGACAGGGCCAGGCCTGGAGCGTGGCCCGGAGGAGCAGCCATGAGCGACACCGCCACCATCTCCCGCCCGACCGAGGACCGCCCGATCAAGGTCCGACGGATCTCCTTCGACTACCCGGCCGACGAGCTGCCCCGTCACTACATGGCCGACGACCTGGTGATGAGCCACATCGTGTCGGTGCTCTCGGGCCTGTTCCCCGAGGGCGAGGACTTCTTCGTCCGCACCGTGCGCAACTACCGCGACCGGATCACCGACCCCGAGCTCAAGGCCCAGGTCGCCGGCTTCATCGGCCAGGAGGCCACCCACGGCCGTGAGCACCGGGCCTTCAACGACCGGCTGGCGGAGCTCGGGTACCCGACCAAGCTGGTCGACCGCTTCACCCGCGCTCGCCTCCGGATGAACGAGAAGACCCTGCCCCAGACCTGGCAGCTGGCCATCACCGCGGCCCTCGAGCACTACACCGCCACCCTCGCCGAGGCCCTGCTGTCGGACCCCGAGGCCCGGGCCATGTTCAGCACCGACGAGGTGCGGTCGCTGCTGCTCTGGCACGCGGTGGAGGAGAGCGAGCACAAGGCCGTGGCCTTCGACGTCTACCAGGAGGTCTGCGGCAACGCCCGGCTGCGGGGCAACGTGATGAACGCGGTCACCGTGGGCTTCCTCACCACCTCGGTCGCCTTCGCCGCCTTCTCGCTGCTGCGCGACCCTGCGAGCCGCGACCTGCGCCGGCTCGGTCGGAGCCTGCGCCGGGTGCGCAGCTCGCCGTGGCTGACCAAGGACGTGCGGCGCCGCATCCGCGACTACAACCGCCCCGACTTCCACCCCAACGACCACGACGCCACCGAGCTGCTGGCCGAGTGGCGCGAGCGCCTCTTCGGCACCGAGGGCACCCTGGTCGACCACCTCGACGGGGGCCGCCGAGCCGTCGCCAGCTGACTTCTGCAGAGGTTGACACTCCACCCCTGGACCGAGTCCCCCGTGGTGGCGGACATGGATCCAAGGGGCGGGGAGCCGCGTCGAGTCAGACCTAGATCGGTGAGTTAGCCGCGCGTACGTTCGTTCGGATGCGCGACGGATGCCTTTCGTTGCGGGAGAATTGGAGCTGCAAAGCCAACCAGTTCCCCGGAACGAAAGGCACCTGTCGGGTGAAGACGATACGCC
>NZ_DATLXO010000033.1:0-58338 GCF_035575815.1 Iamia sp. | reverse complement strand
GGACGGCGCCTCGCCCGTCACCGCCGAGATGCCGGCCGTGCCCGGCGGCGGCGGCGCCAGGCCAGCGGGCGACCAGGACCTCACGCCCCCGGCGGGCGTGCCCGTGGCCCCGGCGCCCACGCGCTCCGACGAGGCCGCCTCGTCGTCGCCCACCGACGACGGGGTCGTCCCGCCGTCGAGCGCCACCGAGCCGGCGGGCACCGCTCCTCCACCGCCGGGCGGTGACACCTCCCCCTTTTCTGGGGAACCGAAGCGCGACGGCGATGAGGACCTGCCCTTCGGCCGGACCACCACCGACCTCTACGGCGACATGGACCACGTCGGCGGGCGCCACCGTGCCGTGACAGCCCTCATCGCCGTGGTCGTGCTGACCGCGGTGCTCGGCGGGGCCTACCTGGCCGCGGCGTGGTACGCCGAGCGGGGCTACTACGTGGCCGCCGCGGGCGACGAGGTGCAGATCTACAAGGGGCAGTCCGGCGGCTTCCTCATCTTCGACCCGAGCCTCGAGGAGGCCTCCGAGGTCCCCCTCGACGAGTTCAGCCGCACCGAGCAGGAGCAGATCCGCGCCGAGCCCGAGTTCGACTCCCTCGCCGACGCCCAGTCCTTCGTCCGCAGCCGCGAGGCCCGGGTGGCCCAGCGCAAGACCGAGGAGTCGACCACCACCACTGCGGACCCCACCACCACGGTCGACCCCGACGAGCCCGACGCCAGCACCACGACCGGCGCACCGGACGCGACCGCGTCGAGCGCGCCGACCACCACCGAGGGCCCGTGAGCGCGTCCCCCGGCACCGGGCCATGACCCGCACCCGATGATCGAACGCCTGCGCCGCAACGCCGAGCTCAGCCTGCTGCTCATGGGAGCGGCGGTGGTCGGCGCCGCCTACGCCCTGGCCAGCCTGGGCAGCACCGCCTCGCTGCCCGCCAACATCGGGCCCTTCCTCGGTCTGATCCTGGGGCTCTTCGTCATCGCCCACCTCGCCGTGCGCCGACTGGCCCCGGGCGCCGACGGCACGCTGCTGCCCGTTGCCGGGCTGCTCAACGGCATCGGCTACGTCTTCATCGCCCGGCTCGAAGAGGATCTGGCCGGGCTGCAGGCGCTGTGGACCGGGGTCGGCATCGCCGCCTTCATCATCACCCTCGTGGTGGTCCGCCGCCCCCGGGACCTCGAGCGCTACCGCTACCTCGCCCTCTTCGGCGGCGTCATCTTGATCATGATGCCGCTGCTGCCCGTGGTGGGGCTGTCGGTGAACGGGGCCCGCATCTGGATCAACATCGGCCCCATCAACTTCCAGCCCGGCGAGTTCGCCAAGCTCGCCCTCGCCGTGTTCTTCGCCGCCTACCTGGTCGAGAAGCGCGAGCTGCTGGCCCTGGCCTCGTGGCCCAAGCGGCGCCCGTTCCTCCCGGACCCCAAGCACCTCGGGCCGGTGCTGGTCGCCTGGGGCATCTCGGTGGTCGTGATCGTGGCCGAGAGGGACCTCGGCACCGCCCTGCTCTTCTTCGCCCTCTTCATCGTGTTGCTGTGGGTCGCCACCGGGAGGGTCGGCTACCTGATCGTCGGCTTCGGCCTCTTCGGCCTGGCCTCCTTCGTGTCCTGGACGCTCTTCAGCCACGTCCAGGACCGGGTCACCAACTGGCTCAACCCGTGGGACGACCCCCAGGACACCGGCTACCAGATCATCCAGGGCTGGTACGCCCTCGCCGACGGCGGCATAGGCGGGCGGGGCCTGGGGCTCGGCATCAGCGGCGACGGTCGCCTCCCGGAGGCCCAGAACGACTTCATCTTCGCCGTCATCGGTGAGGAGCTGGGCCTGCTCGGCACCACCGCGGTGATCGTGGCGTTCCTCCTCCTGATCGGCAGCGGGCTGCGCATCGCCACGCACCAGGAGGGCTCGTTCGAGAAGCTGCTGGCCACCGGGCTCACCACCCTCCTGGGGGTGCAGGCCTTCATCATCCTCGCCGGCGTGGCCCGCGTGCTGCCCCTCACCGGCGTGGCCCTCCCCTTCGTCTCCTACGGCGGTTCGTCGCTGCTGGCCAACTACGTGCTCCTGGCCCTTCTCGTCCGTCTCTCCGACGACTCCAACCGGCGACGCCAGCGCAAGGTCAGCCGCTCGGGCGCCGCGGTGGGGGTCGGCTGATGACCATGGACCGTCAGATCAAGCGGCTGGGCATCGCCCTGGTCTGCTGCTTCGCCGCCCTCTTCGCCCAGCTCAACTACATCCAGTTCTTCGGGGCCGAGCGCCTGAACGAGCGGCCCGACAACACCCGCCAGGAGCAGCGCACCTTCTCCCGACCCCGGGGCCAGATCATCGCCGCCGACGGCACCGTGTTGGCCCGGTCGGTCGAGGAGCGCAGCCGCTTCAAGTTCCAGCGCCTCTACCCCGAGGGCGACCTGTTCGGGCCCGTCACCGGCTACTACAGCTTCACCCTGGGTGCGACGGGCGTGGAACGCTCCTACGGCGCCGACCTGGCCGGCACCACGCCCGAGCTGCGCTTCGCCAGCCTGTCGGACCTCTTCGTCGACCGCGAGGCCGTCGGGAACGTGCACCTCACCATGCACCCCGACACCCAGCGCATCGCCCGCGAGCAGCTCGGCGACCGCGAGGGCGCAGTCGTCGCCCTCGACCCCCGCTCCGGCGCCATCGACGCCCTGTGGAGCTTCCCGAGCTTCGACCCGGGGCCGCTGTCGACCAACACCGAGGCCTCGACGACGCTCAAGGCGGCGCTCGACGCCGACCCGGAGCGCCCGCTGCTGTCGCGGGCCTACCGCGACATCTTCTTCCCGGGTTCGACGTTCAAGGTCGTGACCGGCTCGGTCGCGGTGGACCAGGGGGCGGTGACCGAGGAGAACCCCGACTACCCGGTGCGCAGCAGCTTCGACATCGACTTCACCGACCGGGACCTGAGCAACTTCGGCGGCCAGTCCTGCGGCGGACGGCTGTTCGACCTCCTCCGCGTGTCGTGCAACAGCGGCTTTGCCCAGATGGGCGTCGACCTCGGGCCCGAAGCCATGGTCGCCGGGGCCGAGGCCTTCGGCTTCAACTCGGCGCCGCCGATCGACCTGCCCAACCCGGCGACCTCGACGTTCCCCACCGAGTTCCCCGACAACGAAGGGAACGGCCCGCTCGCCCGGGCCTCGATCGGCCAGGGTGACGTCAGCTCCAGCCCGCTGCAGATGGCCCTCGTCACCGCCGGCATCGCCAACGACGGGTCCGTCATGACCCCCCACGTGATGGACCGGGTCACCGACGAGGAGGGCGAGGAGGTCCGGTCCTTCGAGGAATCCGAGTGGCTCCGGGCGATCTCCCCCGAGGCGGCCGACGTGATGCGTCGCGGGATGGTCGAGGTCGCCGCCAACGGCACCGCCGAGGGGCTGCAGATCCCGGGCCTGGAGGTCGGCGGCAAGACCGGCACGGCCCAGCTGGGCACCGACCCGCCTCAGTCCCACGCCTGGATCCTCGGCTTCGCCGGTCCACCCGGCCAGCCGCCCGTCGTGGCCGTGGCCGTGATGGTCCAGGCCCAGCCCGGCGCCTCCGAGCAGACCGGCGGCACGGTCGCCGCTCCCATCGCCAAGGCCGTGATGGAGGCCGTCCTCGCCACCCGCGGCCCGGAGGGCGGCGGCGGATGACCGACGACGACCACCCCACCTACAACGGCCGCTACGAGGTCCAGCGACGCATCGCTCGCGGCGGCATGGCCGACGTCTTGTTGGCCCGGGACCTGCTGCTGGCCCGGCCCGTCGCGGTCAAGGTGCTGTTCCCCGAGTTCGCCAGCGACCCGTCCTTCGTGGCCCGGTTCCGCCGTGAGGCCCAGGCGGCAGCCAACCTGAACCACCCCAACATCGTGGGCGTGTACGACTGGGGCCAGGAGGGTGGCACCTACTACATCGTGATGGAGTTCATCGACGGGCGCAGCCTGTCGGAGATCCTCCGCACCCAGGGCACTCCCCCGGCCAAGACCGCGGCGGGCGTCGCCGCGGATGTGGCCAACGCCCTCGGCTTCGCCCACCGCAACGGGGTCGTGCACCGCGACATCAAGCCCGGCAACATCATGATCACCAACGGCGGCCACGTGAAGGTCGCCGACTTCGGCATCGCCCGGGCCATCACCGCGTCGGCCGAGGAGAACCTCACCCAGACCGGCTCGGTCATGGGCACGGCCACCTACTTCTCCCCCGAGCAGGCCCAGGGCCACAACGTCGAGGGCCGCAGTGACCTGTACTCCCTCGGCATCGTCATGTACGAGATGGCCCACGGCAAGCCGCCGTTCGTGGCCGACAGCCCCATCGCCGTGGCCTACAAGCACGTGCAGGAGAAGCCCGAGCCCCTCCGCGACCAGCACCCCGACGTGCCCGTCGGCTACGAGGCGATCGCCATGCGGCTCCTGGCCAAGGCGCCCGACGACCGCTACCCCGACGCCGAGGCCCTCCGCGCCGACCTACGCCGCTTCACCGAGGGCCTGACGGTCCGGGCGACCGCACCATCGAAGACGACGGCCGGCGTCGCCGCCGCGGGCGCCACCGCCGCAACCCCTTCGGCCGCAGCGGCGGGACCCCCAGCGCCTCCCACCCGCAGCGGGCCGATCGTCGCCGGCGACCCTGAGCCACAGGACGACCAGGACCGACGCTCGCGCACAGGTTGGTTCCTGCTGCTGCTCGTGGCTGTGCTCGCCCTGCTCGGCGGCGCCCTGTTCCTGTTGGCATCCATGGTCAGCACCGACGACGAGACCGAGGGCATCGAGGTGCCCGACGTGACCGACCGGCCGGTGCAAGAAGCCCAGCTGATCCTCATCGACGCCGGCTTCGAGGTCGACACCACCACCCGCGAGGCAAGCGCGGAGGTCCCTCGTGACGAGGTCATCAGCCAGGACCCGGACGGGGGTGACTCCGCCGAGGAGGGCACGACGGTCCGCTTGGTGGTCTCCACCGGACCGGCGGCGGCGGAGACCGAGAAGGTGCCCGACATCGAGGGCCGCTCCGAGGACGACGCCATCCGGGCCCTTGCCGACGCCGGCTTCGAGGCGCGCCGCATCGAGCGGGTCGAGAGCGCCGATGTCCCCTTGGGCGTGGTCGTCAGCCAGAACCCCGCTGGCGGCGAAGAGGTCCCCGTCGACACCCCCATCGAGGTCGTCGTGTCGACCGGTCCGCCCCCGACCACGCGCCCGCCGATCACCGCACCTCCGACCACCGACCCACCGGTCACCGCACCTCCGACCACCGACCCGCCGATCACCGCACCCCCGACCACCGACCCTCCGATCACCGAACCCCCGACCACCGAACCCCCGACCACCGAAGCGCCCACCACCGAGGCGCCCACCACCGAAGCGCCCACCACCGAAGCGCCCACCACCGAAGCGCCGACCACCGAAGCGCCCACCACCGAGTCGACGAGCACGACCAGCTCGACCAGCTCGACCAGCTCGCCTTGAAGACTGAGCCCCGGCCCCGCGGCCCCGCCGAGCCAGCCCTCGGGCGGGCTCAGGCCGCGGCGGTGGTGGCGAGGAAGTTCGCCAGCAGGTCGTGACCGGCGGCGGTGAGGATCGACTCGGGGTGAAATTGCACGCCCTCGGTCGGCGCGTCACGGTGCAGGAGCCCCATGACCAGCCCGTCGTCGGCCTCGGCGGTGACCTCGAGGCAGTCGGGCACCGTTCGACGGTCGACGACGAGGGAGTGGTACCGGGTGGCCTCGAGGGGCTCGGGGAGGCCGGCGAAGACCCCGCGACCCCCGTGGGTGACGAATGACGTCTTGCCGTGCATCACGCGCGGCGCCCGCACGACGGTGCCGCCGAAGACCTCACCGATGCACTGGAGCCCGAGGCACACGCCGAGGACGGGTAGTCGCCTCTCGGTGCAGGCCCGGATCAGGTCGTTGGAGATGCCGGCGTCGGCCGGCGACCCGGGCCCGGGGGAGATGAGCACGCCGTCAGGGGCGCCGTCGACCGCTTCAGCCACGGTCACCTCGTCGTTGCGGACGACCTCAGGCGCGGCCCCCAGCTCACCGAGGTACTGGACGAGGTTGTAGACGAAGGAGTCGTAGTTGTCGACCACGAGGATGCGGGGCGCCATGCCGGACCGAGGATAGGCCGGTCACGGGTTCGCGGACGGGTCCGATACGGGCCGTCGCGACCGATCCCCTAACCTCGCCGGTCATGGCCGATCCGACACCCGACGACGACACCCGCGTGGACCCCGACGCCCCGTCCGACGAGGACGCGGCGACGAAAGGCGGGGCCGAGACCGACGAGACGACCGACGGAACCTCGGCGGTCGCCGAGACCGCCGCAGACGCCGAGACGACCGGCGGCCGGTCCCGCCCGGCGGGGAACGCCGACCCGCAGGCCGACGTGGCCGCCCGCCGGGCCGCCACCACGGCTCGCATGGACGAGGCGACCAAGGCGCCCAAGGTCAAGGCCTCCGCCGATGACCCCACCGGCACCAAGGCCCGCCGAGCGGCGACCGGCTCCCGGGCGATGGGCAAGGCCAGCGCCGATGACCCCACCGGCACCAAAGCCCGACGCCAGGCGGCGGCGGGGGCGACGAGGGTGCCCAAGCCCTCCAAGCGCACCGGAGGCGTGGTCGACCCCAAGGCCGTCCGCTCCTCCACCGCCCGCAGCGGCAACCCCAAGAAGGCGGCCGCAGCGGCCGAGTCGAGCCGGTACACGGCCCCGATCCCCCGCTCGCAGATCGAGAGCCCGGTGTGGGTGCCGGGGCTCATGTTCACCCTGCTCGGCCTCGGGATGGTCGCCATCTTCCTCACCTACGTGGTGTGGGGAGGCAAGCCCCTCACCCTCGGCGTCGGCCTGGCCCTCATCCTGGGCGGGATCCTCACCGCCACGCAGTACCGCTGAGCGCTGACCAGGGGGCGTCGGGCGGGTAGCGGCAAAGTTACATCGATGTGACCCTCCCCAGGTTTATCCACACCTGTGGGTAACCGGGAGCGGCGGGCTAGAGGTCGTCGACCGGGGTCATGAGGTCCATCTCGTCCATGCAGTGCCGCGGTGGATCCGGGTCGGCGTCGACCGCGGTGGTCATCCGCACCTCGGTGCCACAGACGCTGCAGCGGTAGAGCAGCTTGACCTTGCGCAGCTCACCAGCGGGCGGGGGCTCCGGCACCGGGCGGGTGAAGCCCCCGAGCAGCCCGATGCCGACGCGCATCAAGAGCAGCGCGAACCCCAAGGCCAGGATGATGCGAACGACGTCCCACATGAGAAAGCGTCCGTCCGGCTGGGCACCCAACCCGAGGACGTTCTCAGCCTACGGGTTCCACCTCGCACTGATCGATCGCGCGAAGCCCAGCCCCGTTGCGCCTCCAGCCACGCCGCCGACGAGATGCGAGCGCCGAGCGCGACGCCCGACCCCTCGCGAGGGTGGACGCCCGACCCGCCCACAACCGTGAGCCGCGGCGTTCGGAGCCCTCAGCCCATGCACCGAACCGTGGACGTCGACCCGCCCCACCCCCGTGAGCGAGGCGCGCCACCCGAGGTCGACCCGCCCACCCCCTGAGCAGCGGCGTTCGGAGCCCTCAGCCCATCCTCTCCACGATCGTCGCGTTGGCCAGGCCGCCGCCCTCGCACATGGTCTGGAGGCCGTAGCGACCGCCGGTGCGCTCGAGCTCGTTCAGCAGCGTGGCCATGAGCTTGGTGCCCGAGGCACCGAGGGGGTGGCCCAGGGCGACGGCGCCGCCGTTGACGTTGACCTTCTCAGCATCGACCCCCAGCTCCTTCTGCCAGGCCAGGACGACCGAGGCGAAGGCCTCGTTGACCTCGAAGAGGTCGATGTCGTCGATCGAGAGCCCGGAGCGCTCGAGGACCTTCTGGGTCGAGGGGATGGGGCCGGTCAGCATGGTGACCGGGTCGACGCCGGCGAGGGCGAAGGTGTGGAAGCGGGCCCGGGGGGTGAGCCCCAGCGCCGCGGCCTTCTCCTCGCTCATGATGAGCACGCCCGAGGCGCCGTCGGTGATCTGCGAGCTGTTGGCGGCGGTCACCTTGCCGCCCTGCTCCTCGGGCACGAAGGCCGGCTTCAGCTTGCCCAGGCTCTCCATCGAGGAGTCGCGGATGCCCTCGTCGGAGCGGACGACCTCGTCGGTGGCGATGAGCTCGCCGGTCTCCTTGTCGCGGGGCCGGGCGGCCACGGCGATGATCTCGTTGTCGAAGCGGCCCTCGTCACGGGCCACCGCGGCGCGCTGCTGGCTGCGGAGGCCGAAGGCGTCGAGGTCGTCGCGGGTGAGTTCCCACCGATCGGCGATGACCTCGGCCGACACGCCCTGGGGGATGAGGCCCTTGAACCCGAAGTACTCCGAATCGGCGTAGCGCTCGAAGGCCTGGGGGCCGAAGGGGAAGCTGCCCGGAGTGACCGAGGCGCCCATCGGGGTGGTGGACATGACCTCGACGCCGGCGGCGACGACCACGTCGTAGGCCCCGGCGATGACGCCCTGGGCCGCGAAGTGCATCGACTGCTGCGACGAACCGCACTGGCGGTCGATGGTGGTGGCGGGGACGGTTTCGGGCCAGCCCGCGGCGAGCACCGCGTTGCGACCGACGTTGAGGCTCTGGTTGCCGACCTGCATCACGCAGCCGGTGATGACGTCGTCGACGAGGGCAGGGTCGAGCGAGCTGCGTTCGGCGAGGGCCTTGAGGACCTCGGCCAGCAGGTCGGCCGGGTGCCAACCCGAGAGCTTGCCGTTGCGCTTGCCGCCGGGGGTCCGGATGGCGTCGACGATCACTGCGGTGGGCATGGGGGTCACCTCGGGGTGGGTGGACCGGTCGGGTGACCGGGCTCGATCTGGCCGGTCCGGGGGCCCGGGCCGGGGCGGTACTAGACCGCATGGTCAAGAGTCTGCTCCGGGCGCCCTCCGGGCCGCAACTGCCCTCCCATGACCGGTGGGACCGTGGTGGCACGAGGGGCGACGTCGCCCAGCATCTGCTATGTCATGGGTCACGCCGCACGCACCCGACGAGCTCCAAGGGGACCAATGACCACCAGCGCCGAGATCGACGCCATCGTCGAGGGCCAGACCGTCACCAGCCTGTTCGCCGAGACGGTGGCCCGCATCGGGGACCACACCGCGCTGCGGTGGAAGGTCGGCGAGGACTGGCGGCAGTGGACCTTCTCCGAACTGGCCGACCTGGCCTGCCGGGCCGCCACCGGCCTCACGGCCGCCGGGGTGGGTCGCGGCGACCGGGTCGTGCTGATGCTCCGCAACACCCCTGAGTTCCACGTCCTCGACCTCGCCGCCATGCTCGTCGGTGCCACCGCCATCTCGATCTACAACTCCTCGTCGCCCGACCAGGTGGAGTACCTCGTCGGCCACTCCGGGGCCTCCTTCGGCTTCGTCGAGGACGAGGGGTTCTTCGACCGCTTCGAGCGGGCCACGCTCCCCGCCCTCACCACCCTCGGGGTCGTGCACGGCGAGGGCGTTGCGGCCGACCTCACCTGGGACGAGCTCATCGCCAACGAGCCGGTCGACCTGGCCGAGGCGGCGGCCATCGCCCAGCCCGACGACCTCATCACCATCATCTACACCTCGGGCACCACGGGGCCGCCCAAGGGCGTGATGCTCACCCACCACAACGTGGTCTGGACCGCCGAGTCGCTCAAGCAAGCCTTCGCCGTCGACGACATGACCGGCAAGCGCCTGGTGTCCTACCTGCCGATGGCCCACATCGCCGAGCGGGTCACCAGCCACTACTCCCTGCTGGCCATGGGCTACGAGGTGTCGTGTTGCCCCGACCCCGGGCAGGTCGCCGACTACGCGCGCGAGGTCAAGCCCCAGATCATGTTCGGGGTGCCCCGCGTGTGGGAGAAGATCCACTCCCGGGTCATGGCCGCCATCCACGCCGATGCGGAGAAGGGCCAGAAGTTCGACGAGGCCGTCGCCGCGGGCGAGCCCCTCGCCCAGAAGATGGCGTGGGACGAGGCCTCCGACGAGGAACGGGCCACCTACGCCTTCCTCGACGAGGCCGCCTTCGCGCCCGTCCGCCAGCTGCTCGGCTTCGACGAGCTCGAGGTCGCCATCTCCGGCGCGGCGCCGATCCCGCCCGAGCTGCTGTCGTGGTACCGGGCCATCGGGGTACCGCTGTCGGAGATCTACGGCATGAGCGAGAACACCGGCCCCATGTGCTGGGAGCCGTACCGCATCAAGCCCGGCACGGTCGGTCGGGCGGTGCCCGGCCTCGAGGTCGCCCTGGCCCCCGACGGTGAGATCATCTGCCGGGGCGGTCTGGTGTTCCAGGGCTACCTCGACCAGCCCGAGAAGACCGCCGAGGCCCTCGACGACGACGGCTGGCTGCACTCCGGTGACATCGGCGAGCTCGACGACGATGGCTACTTCCGCATCATCGACCGCAAGAAGGAGCTGATCATCACCGCCGGGGGCAAGAACATCAGCCCCGCCAACCTGGAGGCCGCGCTGAAGTCGATCCCGCTGGTCGGGCAGGCCTGTGCCATTGGCGACCGGCGGCCGTTCGTCTCGGCCCTGGTGGTGCTCGACCCCGACGAGGCGCCGGGGTGGGCCAAGCGCCACGGCCTCGAGGGGTTGACCCTCGTCGAGCTCGCCGACCACGACCAGGTGAGGGCGGAGATCGACGCCGGGCTGACCGAGGCCATGGCCGGGTTCAACAACGCCGAGCGGGTGAAGAAGGTGAAGGTGCTGGGAGAGGAGTGGCTGCCGGACTCCGACATGCTCACCCCCACCTCGAAGCTCAAGCGCCGCGGCGTCCACGCCGCGTTCGCCGACGAGATCGAGGCCCTCTACACCTGACCCCCGAAATTGCGTACCTGAGTCGCGCCGAGCGCGACTCAGGTACGCAGTTCCGTCGCCGTCAACACTGAGACCCCATGGCCCTCACCCCCGAGCAGCACGCCCTCAACGCCGGCAACGACACCGACTTCGGCGACCTGCGCGCCCTGTTCCTCAGTTGCACGCTGAAGCGCTCACCCGCCACCTCCCACACCGAGGGGCTCGCCGCCATGGCCATGGAGATCATGGAGGCCAACGGCGTCGCCGTGGAGCTGGTCCGCGTCGTGGACGAGGACGTTCCCGTCGGCGTGTACCCGGACATGACCGAGCACGGTGCCGCGTCCGACGGGTGGCCGGCGATCCAGGCGAAGGTTATGGCCGCCGACATCCTGGTGGTCTGCACGCCGATCTGGCTGGGTGACAAGTCGTCGATCTGCACCAAGGTCATCGAGCGGCTGTACGCGTCGTCGGGCGAGACCAACCCCACCGGACAGTACGCCTACTACGGGCGGGTCGGGGGGTGCTTGGTCACCGGCAACGAGGACGGGGTGAAGCACGTGGCCATGAACGTCCTCTACTCCTTGCAGCACATCGGCTACACCATCCCGCCCCAGGCCGACGCCGGGTGGATCGGTGCGATCGGGCCCGGCCCGTCGTACCTCGACGATGGCTCCGGAGGCCCCGAGAGCGCCTTCACCAACAAGAACACCACCTACATGACGTGGAACCTCATGCACGCGGCAGGCATGCTCCGTGATCGCGGCGGCATCCCCGCCCACGGAAACCGGGCCTCGGAGTGGGAGCCCGCCGAGGGGTGACTCGGGGGGAAGCGATGGGCGAGGACGCCTGCGACCGCCGGGCGCGCCGCTCGTCGTCGGCGGTATCGAGTCGATTTCGGGACGCCTTGTCGAGTGGGGGCGCTGCAATGAGGCGGTGTCCGGAGCGAGCGATGCCAAGGTCTCCCATCGGGGGCAGACGAGCGTGCCCGCTGCGCTGCGGCGGCGGTGGGGGATCGACGAGGGTGGAGCGATCGGGTTCATCGATCTCGGCGATGCTGCGCTGGTCGTGCCGGGCTGCTCACCCCCGTTCTCAATGCCGAGGACCTGCGGTGGACGACGATCTCGATCGCGTGACGGGCGCGGGCGTCCTGCGGGGCGTCAGGTGCCGGTGAGCTCGGCGACGACGGGGGCGAAGGCACGGGCCCGGTCGCCGGGGATGACATGGTACGAGTAGCCCCAACGCTCGCGACGTTCGTGGAGCATCTCGGCCACGTCACCGGGGCTGCCCACCAGGGCGAGGGGTGAGCGGCGGAACGACGCCGTGTCGGTGCCGAACAGCTCGGCCATCATCGCCGGCACCGTCGGGTCATCGGTGAGCTCTGCCGTTGCGAGCCACGCGTTGATCTCGAGGTCGTCGAAGCGCTGCCCCGCACCCTCGCGCACCCATCTGACCTTCTCGTCGATGCGATCGGCCAGCGCGTCGTGGGCTGCGGCCTGGTCGATCTCCCCAGAGTGGATCGACGCGTTGACACCGACGATGTCCGCAGTCGCCCCCGCCCAACGCAGCAGGCGGGGCGCACCGCCGCCGACCAGGATCGGCGGGCCACCCGGTCGGGACGGCGCCGGGGTGCCGTCGAGATCGGTGATCCGGTAGTGCTCGCCGTCGAAGCTGAAGGGCCCGCCGGCCCAAAGACCCCGCAGCACCGCGGCGTGCTCCATCAGCCGAGCGACCCGCACGCCCGGACGGTCCATGGTGATGCCCGAGCGGTCGTAGTCGGTGGCCTTCCAACCGGCGCCGAGGCCGACCTCCAGCCGGCCGCCGGCGATGACGTCGATGGTCGCCAGCTCACGAGCCAGCACGGCCGGGTGGCGGAAGTCGCAGTCGAGCACCAGCGCCCCGACGTTGAGGGTGGTCGTCGCGGCTGCGAAGGCCGCCATGGCGGCGACGGGACCAGGCCCCTCGTCGAAGTGGTCGGGCACGAACACCGTCGAGTAGCCGAGCTGCTCGACCTCCCGGGCCGACTCGACCCACGTCATGTCCGGGAACGGTGCGTGCAGCTCGGTGGCGAAGCGCAGGCGTCGGGGGTGACCCATGGCTGGGAGTCTGGCCCACCTTGCCCCGTGGCCGCGCCACCGCGGAGGACGCGCTCAGGAACTAGAACGTGTTCTCGTTCGGTCTCGCCGGACGGACCAGCCAGAACACGCTCCTGCACCTCCCGGCGCCGGCCCCGCTCCGGGTCGACACGTCGCCATCGGGCCGGGTGGGCCAGAGCCGCACCGAGAGGACACCACCACCATGGCCATCCGCGTGATCCAGTGGGCGACGGGCACCGTGGGCATCCACGCCGTGCCCGCCATCGCCGCCCATCCCGACCTCGAGCTCGCCGGGCTGTGGGTGCACTCCGACGCCAAGGCCGGACGTGACGCCGGTGAGCTGTGCGGCGGACCGGCGCTCGGCGTCACCGCCACCCAGGACGCCGACGCCCTGCTTGGCCTCGACGCAGAGGTGGTCTGCTACACCGCCAGCTCCGACACCCGCCCGGGCGAGGTCATCGACGACCTCTGCCGGATCCTCGCCGGGGGCAAGGACGTGGTGAGCACGTCCTACGTCCCCCTCCTCTTCCCGACGGCGGCCGGCGAGGGCGTCGGTGACCGCATCGAGGCCGCGTGCCAGCAGGGTGGGACCAGCTTCTACAGCTCGGGCATCGACCCCGGCTTCGGCAACGCCGGGCTCACCGTGCACGCCCTCGCTCTTTGCCAGGAGGTGCGCACCGTGCGGATGATGGAGATCGTCAACTACGCGACCTGGGACAACCCGTTCACCATGTTCGAGATCATGGGGTTCGGCAAGCCCGACGCGAGCCACTCCCTGCTGCTGGCCCCGGGCTCGACCACCCTGGCGTGGGGCCCCGTGATCGAGCTGGTCGCGGCGGCCATCGGACTCCCTCTCGACGACATCATCGAGCGCCACGAGGTCCTCACCGCCTCCGACGACATCGAGATCGCCTCGGGTACGATCGCCGCCGGCACCGTGTCGGGCATGCGCTTCGAGATCGTGGGCCGGGCCGGGGGCACCGAGCGCATCGTCGTCGAGCACGTCACCCGGCTGCGCGACGACGATGCTCCGGACTGGCCCCACGGCGCCGGCTACCGGATCCTCGTCGAGGGCGAGCCGCACCTGAAGCTGGAGCTCGAGCTGTCGTCGGACTGGGGCGACCACAACCACGCCGGCTGCCTGGCCACCGCCATGCACGTGGTCAACGCCATCCCCCGCGTCGTGGCGGCCAGCCCCGGCGTGAAGACGATGCTCAGCCTCCCCGTGTACTCCGCGACCGTCCCCTCCCCCTGACCCGTGCTCGGGCAGGCTCTCCCGGACGGCGCACACCCAGAGGATCGGTTCACCGACGTGTGAGCCGGGTCATGTGGGAAAGGGTGACCAGCGCGGAGACCACGGGCCGCCGTGGTACCGAGCACCGCCCGTAGGAGATCCTTTCGTTGCCCTCTGGACCCAACGACCTCGCGCTCGGATGCCGAGCCGGACCAGGTGTCCGCTGAGCCCATGGGTGCTCATGCCCGTTCCTCCGAGGAGGTGCTCTCCGAGCTCTCCGTCGATGAGGACACGGGCCTCGACCACGATGCCATCCCCGAGCGTCGGCGCCGGTTCGGCCCCAACCGCCTCGCTGAGGGGAAGCACATCTCGAGCTGGCAGATCGTCCTCGACCAGCTGCGCAGTGCGGTGGTGCTGCTGTTGGTGGTGGCCGCCGTGGCCGGCTTCGCCATCGGCAAGACAGTGGAAGGCGTCGCCGTGCTCGTCGTGCTGGTGGTGAACACCGTCGTCGGGTTCGTGACCGAGCTGCGCGCCGTGCGCTCCATGGAGGCGCTCGACGCGCTCGCCACCGCCTCGGCCGACGTGGAACGCCAGGACCGTCGCGACGAGATCGATGCCGTCGAGCTGGTCCCCGGTGACATCGTGTCGCTCGAAGCCGGAGATCAGGTGCCCGCAGATCTCCGCCTGATCGAGGTGGGCGACCTCACCATCGAGGAGGCGGCGCTGACCGGTGAGAGCGAGCCGGTGCACAAGCAGACCGACCCCGTGGCCAGCGAGGCTGCCCTGGCCGACCGCACCAACATGGCCTTCATGGGCACCACGGTGCAGTCGGGCCGGGGACGCGGGGTCGTGGTGGCCACCGGTGTCGGGGCCGAGGTGGGCCGCATCGCCGAGCTGACCGCCGGCACCGCCAGCCTCCAGGCGCCGCTGCAGGCCGGTCTCGAGCGCCTCGGGCGGATGCTGACGGTGGCGGTCATCGGCTTGGCCGTCGGTCTCGTCCTCCTGGGCCTGGCCCGGGGCCTCGCTCTCGACGAGGTGCTGGAGGTCTCCATTGCGCTGGCCGTGGCGATCGTGCCCGAAGGCCTGCCGGCGGTGGCGACCTTGACCCTCACCGTCGGCATGCGCCGCATGGCTCGACAGAACGCACTCGTCCGTCGGCTGCCGGTCGTCGAGACCCTGGGCTCGACCACGGTCATCGCCTCGGACAAGACCGGGACCCTGACCCGCAACCAGATGCAGGTGGTCGAGACGGTGCGGGCCGACGGCATCTCCGAGGCGGAGCTCTGGGAGGCCGCCAGCCTCTGCAACGACGCCGACGTCTCCCCTGACGGTGAACCGGTGGGTGATCCCACAGAGGTGGCCCTGCTGGAGGCCGCCGAAGCAGCCGGCGTCGACTGGCGTCAGCACCGTGACGCGATGCAACGGACGGGTGAGGTCCCGTTCGACTCCGCGACCAAGCGGATGGCCGTGGCCATCGACGAGGCCGTCTACCTCAAGGGTGCACCCGAGGCGCTCATCGACGGTGACGGCCCGCTCCGAGAGCTGGCGGAGGCGGCCGAGCGCATGAGCAGCCAGGCGCTGCGGACCCTGGCCGTCGCCCGTCGCCGAACGTCGATGGACGCGAGCCGAGCCACGGCCGACGACTACTTCGACGACCTCGAGCTCCTGGGCGTGCTGGGCCTGACCGACCCCTCACGTCCAGAGGCCATCGATGCGGTGGCCACCTGTCAGCGCGCCGGCATCCGCGTCGTCATGATCACCGGCGACCAGCCCCGCACCGCCGCCGCCATCGGAGAGGAGTTCGGACTGCGGACCGACCGGGTGCTGAGCGGCCAGGACGTCGAAGGTCTCGACGCCGAGGGCCTCGCGGACGCCGCCGCCGACACCGACGTGTTCGCCCGCGTCGCGCCCGAGCACAAGCTGCGCATCCTCTCGACCTCCTACGTAGCCAGCGACATACAGGCCGACGTCGCACTGGCTACGTCGGTCCAGAGCCTTTGGCGATCGGCCGAAAAGATCGGGCTCGAACAGAACCTTCTGGTGGAGACGATGGGACTCGAACCCACGACCCCCTGCTTGCAAAGCAGGCTGCGGCCTGTCGCCTGCGCAGGGCGAATCGACATAAGGGCTGGTCACGAGGCCTACAACCCTGACTCACACTGACCGCTCGACACCACCACTCGCCACTGCTACTGGCACGCGGATGGCACGGCCGAGGTCGGTGCGTCGATGCACAACGGACGTGTAAGAGCGAACCGGTCCACTCGTCGGTCGAATGGCCTCCCGAGGCGGCAAACCACAGTGCCCGTGGCGGGGGATCTACGGCCTGGGCCTTTCGCTCAGGCTGCTTCGAGGCTGGAGTGATTCCGGGCCGAACGTCAGGGCCGAGACTCGGCCATCTTCATGCACCGGTAGCATTCGAAGGGTGGGGCGTGGTCGGTCGAAGCGTGACGGAACCCGTTGGCTCCCTCCTCCCTGTCCCACGTGTGGGCGACGACAGCCTCTACTGAAGCCCTGTCCGGTGTGCATCGCCGCCGAGCCCGGAGGCGAGCCCAGCCGCCGCAGCGACAACGACGGTGGAAGGCCAACAAGGGCTGGGGGGCGCCCCAGGTGGGAGCGCCGCACCGCGGAGACGAGCGCCCAATGTGCTCGACCTTCCAGCGCCTCCCCTGCCTCGTCCTAAACCGTTTCGAACCGGCCGCAGGGCGCCAGGCAGAGGCTCGACAAGCCGATCCAGTGTGCGAAGTGCCGCAACGTGAAGAAGCGATCGCAGTTCTATCCGGGCCACAAGTTCTGTCGTTCGTGTGACCTTCAAGCGGGGCCGTTGCCACCTCGGATCAGGGTCGTCAGTGGCGGCCTGCCTGGGCTCGGCAAACGCAGGTAGCCCAGGGGTCAACAGACTCCTCCGGCGCGGGACGTAGCGGCCTTGTTGACCTTCGGGTTATGAGCGAACCGAGGCGTGATGCCTAGTCCCTGTGGGTCCAGGGATTACGGCCTAAACCTTGGTCAGGCCCGTGCAAGCTCTTGTCATATGCCGTCGCACGGTGGGGGGTTCGGCCCAGTCGGTGGTACAGCGGTGGTACACGGGGTGCGCCCTCCGGGGCTCAACGGGGACCCGGGGGCGCTCCATCACCGAGTGCGGCTAGAACAAGGCGGTGGCTCCGGCTCCCCCTCGGCAGGTCTGCCCTTTGTGCGCGAAGTGACCCGACGGAAGGACACCCCTGTGAGCGATCCCTACGACCTGGTCGTGATCGGCGCCGGCATGGCTGGCATCAACGCTGCGAACAAGTGCGCCGCCGCCGGTTGGCGAGTCGCCATCACCGACGAGCTGCCGTACGGAGGGACATGCGCACTGCGGGGCTGTGACCCGAAGAAGATCCTCCGCCGGGGCGCCGAGATCATCGACGCCGCCCGCCTCCTCGAAGGCAAGGGCATCGACGCGGGGAACCTGTCGATCAACTGGGCCGACCTCATGGGCCATACGCGCGGCTTCACCGACCCGATGCCCCGGAAGGTGGAGGAGGACCTCTCAGGCAACGGCGTCGAGACCCTGCACGGCACGGCCACGTTCAGCGGCCCGAACCGGCTCGACATCGACGCCCAGGGCCTTGAAGCCCGCCACTTCCTGATCGCGGCGGGCGCCCGGCCCCGGCCGATGGACTTCCCCGGCCACGAGCTGCTGATCGACAGCACCGACTTCTTGCACCTCGACGACCTGCCCGCCCGGGTGCTGTTCGTCGGTGGAGGGTTCATCTCGTTCGAGTTCGCCCACATCGCCGTCCGATCCGGTGCGTTCCCGATCGTCATCGACCGCGGTGAGCGACCCCTCAAGGGGTTCGATCCCGACCTCGTCGAGCTGCTCGTGGATCGGAGTACCCAGGCGGGCATCGACGTACGTCGCGCCACCGCCATCACCTCGATCACCCGCGACGGGTCCAAACTTCGGGTGGCAGTCGAGAAGGACGGCGCCGAGGAGATCATCGAGACCGATCTCGTCGTCCACGGCGCCGGACGGGTCCCCGAGCTCTCCCGTCTCGACCTCGAGGCTGCCGGCATCGCTCATGGCCCGAAGGGGGTGACCGTTGCCGGCCATCTGCAGAGCACCAGCAACCCGGCCGTGTGGGCCGCCGGTGACTCGGCCGACACACCCGGGATGCCCCTCACCCCCGTCGCCGTGTTCGAGGGCAAGGTCGCCGCATCCAACATGGTCAACGGCAACACAACCGTTCCCCGCTACGACGGGGTCGCCACCGTCGTCTACACCATCCCCGAGCTGGCCCGGGTCGGCATGCTTGAGACCGAGGCTCGCGCCGCCGGCATCGACATCGACGTCCGCCATCGTGACACCAGCGACTGGTACTCCAACTACCGGATCGGCGAGACCACCGCCGCCACCAAGATCCTCATCGACCGGGCCACCGACACCATCGTCGGCGCCCACATGTTCGGTCCTGAGTACGGCGAGCTCATCAACATCTGCGCCCTCGCCATCAAGCTCGGGCTCACTACCGGACAGCTCAAGTCGATGACCGCCTCCTACCCCAGCGTCGGCTCCGACATCGGTTCCATGCTCTGAACGTCGGGCACCAGACAAACCGCCTGCGGCGATCGAGGCGGAGCGTCGCACCCGCGGCGGGCCGGGGCCCATGTCTTGCTCTTGGTCGGGCCGCGACGATGGGATCGGGAGAGCCGGTCGCGCTATCGCCGGATACCGTGGCCCGTCTCGGGGGCGCCGAGTCGATGTAGACGTCGCTGCATGGCGGCCACTCGGTCCCCGAGGGACGCCTCCTCGATTGCTGCAGGGTCCCTACCGGCTGGGTCCGGGCTGGGACTCTCAGCAGTTCCCCTGCCGAGGTCGGTTGTCGGGATGGGAAGGCCGGCATCTTGGTGGAGACGCGCGCGGGTGGCGAGAGCGGAGTCGGTGTCAGGGGTGCGGGTGATCATCCCTGTGAGGGCATCGGCAGGGTCGAGGGAGCCGGAGGGGTCGGGGACCCAAGCGCGACTTGAGGAGCGGCCTCGGGTGAGGGCGACGTAGGCGTGTTTGCGGGTGGTGCCGGGCTCGAGGACCGCGAGGCCGACGTCCACGGTGTCGCCCTGGTTGCCGTAGCCGGTGACGGCCCAGCCGAGCTCGACGTGGCGAGCCGCGTAGCCGCCGGGGACGGTCGGCTCCCCGCTCAGGGTGCGACACGACCAGCCCTCCTGACGATGCGAGGGCGGTGACGGTCCAGGTGTGCCGGTTGCGGACCTGCACGCCCCGATCGGTGCGCAGGTCCGGGTCGTTGCGGCACGTGGCGATGCGATCGCCGACGCCGACCTGGGTGCCGTCGGCGAGCGGCAGGCGGGGCCGGGCGGTGCGGTGGAGGCGGTATTGGATCTCGGTGTTGATGGCCCGGGCGGTCTCGGCGGTGTTGGTCGTGATGGCGACGGTCCGGTCCTTGGAGGTGTGACGCTGGTGAGCATCGGCGACCTGGCGGGCGATGAGCGCGGGATGACTGCTGCGCAGCCGACCGTGCTCGTCGTAGGCATCGACGGCCCGGGGGTCCCCGGTGCGCACGGCGAGGCTGGCGGCCGCCTCCCACTGCTGGTCGAACCGCATCGGGACCGCCAGTACGTGTCGGGGCACGGTGGCGCACCAGTGAGCGAACACGCCGCCGCGGCCCACGGCGGGCAGCTGGGCAGGATCCCCCACGGCGGCGAGCCGCCACCGGTGGCGCTGGACCAGTGTGACCAGGCGGTGGAGGTCCTCGGTGGCAGTCATGCCGGCCTCATCCAGGATCACAGTGGTCCCCGCTGGCCAGGAGGACGTTCGTCCGTCGGTGTGGCGGGTGAGGAACCCCGCCACGGTCGTCGTCTCGCAGTGGGACTGACCGGCGAGGACGTCGGCGGCCTTGCCGGACGGTGCGAGGCCGATCACCGGGCGACGGTCGGTGCGCAACCTGTGCACGGCGCGGGCGGTGGCGGTGGTCTTGCCCGTCCCGGCGGGGCCAACAACCACTACGAGGCCGGCGTTGCCCGCCATGGCCTCGACCGCGGTGGACTGCGGGTCCTGCACATCCGCGGGGGTAGGGAACGCGTGGGTCTCGGCCCACCGTTGGAGATCGAGCTCCTGGGTCAGGACCGCGTCGGTGGTGAGGCGCCGGTCGGTGACGTGCTCGGCCACCGGTCGCCCGTCCCGGCGACATGGCATCCCCGAGGGCCGGGTAGGGGCGAGGCCCTGGCACCACTGTTCGGCCTGCGCGGCGAGGTGATCGATGCGGGCCACCGTCGTCGCGGCAGGGGTGCCAGCGTGGACGGGCAGGAGGGTGGCGAGGTGACGGGCCAGATCTGCTCGGAGCCAGGTCGAGGACTCCTCGGTCACCCGCCGGAGCGCCGCGCCGATCAGGTCCTCATCGGAGGGGTCAGCTTCCCTGGCGACCCCCTGCAGGTCGGGGCTGGCGAGTCGGTCGGGGTCGAACCCGGCGGCTCTGGCCTGGTCCGCCCACGTGTCGTGCAGTGTCGTCCCGTCCACCCCGTGGGTCTTCGCCGGCCGGGAGGACATAGCGGCGGCCCGTTCGAGGGCGGCGATGGTGCGGGGGTCGGGGTCGGCCCCGTCGTGCTCGGCCGCCCACCGTCGGATCAGGTCGTCGAGCTTGGCCTTGACCTGGCCGGTGCGTTGCGACAGCAGGTCGCGCACAGCCTCGGGGACACACGTCATGTCGCCGAGGCCATCCGGGGTCTGGTCCCAGCTGACGCCCAGACGGTGGGTGAGCTCAGCTCGGAGGGCGGCGTCGTAGATCCAGCCGATGGTGCGCTGCTGGACCTTGAGGAACCGGGCGTCCAGCGACAGTCACCTCCCGGTGGGGTCTTGGACCTTGGCCGCGATGACGGCGTGGGTGTGGAGCTGCGGGTCCACGGTGCGCGAGGTGTGCTGGCGAAACAGGGCGGCGACCAGACCTTGGGTGTCGACCTGGTCGACACCGTCGCGGCCCCGGCGGGTGACCGCCCCGTGGGTCTCGAACCAGTCGAGGGCGGCGGTCACCGCCGTGTCATGTGCCGCGAGGACCTCGGCCCGCACGAACCGATCCGGTGACAGCGCCCACAACGCTGAGACCGACTTCGGCGCCGAGAAGGTGGCGTCGAAGCCTCGGGCCGAGGAGTCCCCGAAGCGGCGCCCCAACAGCCTGCCCGTGCCCGGGTGGCGCCCATCGAGGAGGGCACGGAGGCCGCCGCCGGTCACCTCGCCCGACACGCCGGCGGCGGTCTGGCCGCGACCCCACCACCGGCCCGGGGGCTCGTCGGGGTCGAGGTAGTAGTCCACCGGACCCCGCCCCGGACCAGACGGACGGGCCCGGTCCTCAGCCAGGCCGGCGTAGTACGCCAGCAGCCCCGGCAACCGGCTGGCCGGAGCCTTCAGCGTCGTAGCCCGCATCACCGGACGGGCCCCCAGGGGGGCCCCGCTGAGGGTCCCGGTCGTCACACTGCACCCGTCTGTGCCTCCATGACCTACTAGGCCGCGGCAGCGTGCTGAAGTCTCCACTCGGGAGCCGGATTTCTTCGCCTGCGAGGGTCGCTAGGGACTTGAAGGCCACCTACGGCCCTTCATCCGGTGATGCGGTTGGAAGCTTGGTCGTGAGGCCGACGGTGGCTGCGGCGAGCAGCAAGATGGCGGAGGCGACGTAGACCAGGCGTACGTCAGTGAGCTCGGCGACGACACCTCCGGCGGCGAGCGACAGGAGTCGAGCGGTGTTCCACAGCACGTCGTAGAAGGCGAAGGCTCGTCCCCGGGTCTCTGCGGGAACGGTGGTCTGCAGGGTGGATTGGTAGGCGACCATGCCGGTCGAGGTCGACATGCCGTAGGCAACGAGGGCGCCCGCGGCGACGACCGGGTTCGGGATCGCCGCCAGCGTGAGGTCGACGCCCCCTCGGACGGCGAAGGGCCCGAACAGCCAGCGCTTGTCGCCTGGTCGGATGAAGCGGCGCAGCGCGAGGGGCCCGAGGGCCGCGCCGAAGCCGATGGACGCGAGGAGGAACCCGAACCCTTGGGGTCCGGTTCCCAGCCACCGGTCGGCGAGCACGACCAGCAGCCCTCCGGTTGCGCCGGCCGACAGGGAGGCCAGCACCTGGACCAGGGCGAGCCGGGTGAGCAGTGGATCGGCTCGTACCGTTCGGACACCGGCGAGCACGCCGGTCCATCCCCGCACTTCGACGTCGGCTGGAGTGCGGCCCGCGTCGAGGCGGACCAGGATCAGGGCGGAGGCCGCGAACGTGGCCGCGTTGAGGGCGAAGGCCGCCTCGACGCCTGCGGTGGCGATGACGAGGCCGGCAAGGGGCGCGAGCGCGATCTGGACGATCACCGCAGCGGTCCACATAGCGGAGTTGGCCGCGACGACCTCGTCCTCGCCGACGACCTCGGGGAGGAGGGAGCCTGCCGCAGGGTTGAAGAGGACGGCGCCCGCGGAGAGCCCGAAGGCGACGGCGAAGGCAACGCCGAGGGTGCCGGCGGCGACCACCAGCCCGAGGGCGATGAGGGCACGTGCCAGGTCAGCGCCGATCATGAGTCGCCGCCGGGGCAGGCGGTCGGCGGCGAGGCCGGCGAGCGGCCCGAGGAGGAGGACGGGAGCTACCTCGAACATCACCGCTCCAGCCACCCCGATGCCCGATCCCGTCAGATCGAACACCAACACGACGAGGGCCACCGTGTTGAACGCGTCGCCGGCCCGCGACACGGTATTGGCGAGGAACAGGCGGCGGAAGTTCGGAGATGTCCCGAGGAGGCGGATCACCCAGGATCAGAGCGCCCTACAGCAAGGTGCTCCGGCGCGCAGCAGGCTGCTCGCCACCGGTCGGGTCGAGCAGCCGCCGTTCGCCCTGCTGTGCGGCGGTCGGAGAGGTGGAACAGGGTCCGGTCCATCGACCGGACCGTAAACCCTGATCTATACATCAAGGTCAAGCTGTAGGGTGCTGAGCATGCACATCGGCGAGCTGGCAGACACCTTCGGCCTCCCACCCGAGACCGTGCGGTTCTACGAGCGGCGAGGGCTTCTTGCTGAGCCACAGCGATCCCCGAACGGCTACCGCATCTATGACGAGACATCGAGGCGTCGGCTGACGTTCATCCGCACCGCCCAGGCCGCCGGCCTGACGCTGGCTGAGATCCGCGGGATCCTCGACCTGCGCGACGAGGGCACGGCGCCGTGCAGCCACGTCGCGGCGCTCCTCACCACCAAGCTCGCCGAGGTGAAGCAACGCCAGCAACACCTCGCGGCACTCGAGGCGGAGCTGAACCAGCTCCTGCACCGGTGTCGGACCCTCGACCTTGCCGACTGCGACGACGGCGAGGTGTGCCACATCCTCTCAGGCTGACTCCCGGGGACTGGTTCCAGCACGGACGGCACTTGGTCACGCCTCGTCGGTCAGGATCGAGCCGAGGTGGGCGGACATCTGCTCCTCGGCGGCGGTGGTGCGGTGGACGTAGACGGAGCGCATGACCTGCTCGGAGTGGCCGCCGCGGGCGGCGACCTGGCGGGAGTCGTAGCCGGCCTCGGTGAGGGTGGTCTGGGTCCAGTGGCGGAGGGCCTGCAGGGTGGTGTCGATGTCGGCCGCGTCGAGGCCCAAGTGCTTGCGAAGCTGGCGCATCCGCCGGGTGAGGTACTCGGGACGGACGGGGGCGGCGCAGCTGGGGGAGTGGATGAACACGAAGCCGTCCGGGGCGATCTCGGTTCCGGCGATCGCTGCCCGCTCGGCCATGGCGTCCCGGTGGTCGATGAGGAGGGCGATCGTGCGGGCGTCGATGCTCACCGCCCGGGTCTTGCGGGTCTTGGTGAAGTTGTCGATGACGACCTGGCCGCCGGCGTCGTTGACGGTGACCTCGACGCGGATGCGACCCTCGACCAGGTCGACACGGTCCCACCGCAGGCCGGCCAGCTCTCCCCGTCGCATCCCGGTGACGGCTCCGAGGTAGCACAGGACCCCGAAGTCGTGCTCCTGCGCGAGGGCGGTCTCGAGGAGGCGGCGCAGGTCCCCGACGTCGGGCGGCACCACCTCGTGGGGGACCGCGGTGCTGCGGGGCTCCTCGGTGTCGGTCATCGGGTTGTGGGTCAGGTACCGGTTGCGCCGGGCCCACTTGTAGGTGCCGTTGAGCAGGGTGAACGTCTGATGGATCGAGCTCTGGCTCAGTCCCTCGCGGCGCATGGCTCCGAGGGCGGCCTCGATGTCCCGGGGGACGAGGCGGTCGGGCTCGTCGGTGCTCGATCTGCCCGAGGACGCAACCGGGAATGGAGCCACGAACTAGCCAGCGGGCGCGAACCCTGATGAAAGCCTGATGGCGTGAAGAGATCGCTACGCTCCTACCGTGGGCCCGGACGGAGTGACGGCAGCCGCTCGAGGGCGGGCTGCGGCATCATGGGAAGTCGTCCGTCTTCAGTTTCTCGTCTCTCGCCGCGGTGGAGCCGAAGCTGGACTCAGGTCGATGCGATGGCTGATCAGTGGCTGAAGCGTCGGCAGCAGCAGTGGTGAGATCAAGGGTGGCTGGGCCTGCACACTCTTGGCCGGTGGCTGTCATCCAACCGGTGGCGATCCCATCGTCGATGTCATCTACCAACCCGCACCACCGAGATGTGACCTACCGGCCTGTCCGGCTCGTCATCGAGAAATGCGGTCCAGGCCTGCTCCTCACCGTCTCGGACGATGAACTCCTCGGTGGGCCCTGACCACGGCCACCGGATCGGGTAGCCCGAGGCGACTGCTTGCGCCGCTAAGACCTCGCACAGTACCGGCAGGTCGTCGGCGGTGCGCGGACGGACCTCGATCACTGCGCCGACCGTACGTCCCTACGGGTCGTGCTCCTAACAAGATTGGCGCCGTAGGAGTGGCCCACGAGATACACATCCGTCTCGGCAGTCTCCACCACCGCGGCCACGTCCTCGCCTTCGACGAAGCTCACCGCCGACCACGATCGAGCCCGGCGGTAGTGCTAGGTCGACTGGCTTCGACCCCCCGGGGGGGCAGGTCTGGACGTAGATGCGAATCACAGTCAGCCGTCGAGGTTGTTCTTCGCCGGGCTGGTGGCCCTGGCGGTGTCGGCGTCGTGGCCGCTCGACACCATCGGTGACGGCTATCTGTTCAGCGTCCACATGATCCAGTACCTGGTCATGACCCTGATCGCGGCGCCGCTGCTGCTGGCGGGCATCCCGGGGTGGCTGTTGCGCGAGCTCACCCTTCCCGTCCGCCCGGTCCTGGCCCGACTTGCGCGTCCGCTCGTGGCCCTGGCCGTCTTCAACCTGGTGCTGGTCGTCAGCCACTGGCCGGAGCTGGTCGAGGTGTACGTCACCAACGACGTCGCCCACTTCGGGATGCACGTTCTGTGGGTGGGTAGCGGACTGCTGTTCTGGCTCCCGGTCCTGAGCCCCATCCCGGAGTACCCCCGCCTGTCGGAGCCACTGCAGATGGGCTACCTGTTCCTCTCCTCGGTGATCCCCACGTCCCCGGCCTCGTTCCTCACCTGGGCCGACGGGCCGTTCTACGACGTGTACGCCAACTCTCCCCGGCTGTGGGGGCATCAGCGCCATCACCGACACCCAGGCCGCCGGACTGGTCATGAAGCTGGGCGGAGGGATCCTCCTCTGGTCGATCATCACCGTCATCTTCTTCCGCTGGGTCGGCACCCTCCCCGGCGACCGGGCCCCGACCTCCCACCCCGATGCTGTCCGGGCAGGGACCGAGCCTCGTGGTGCGACCAGCGACGAACCACCAGGGCGGCACCTTGCCAAACTCACCCCGACTGATATATCTTCACAGATGTGAAGACATCAATGACAACTCCCGAGGCCCCGGCGATCGTCGAGGACAGCTGTGCCGTGCGGTCCGTTGATCCCGGGCGGGTGGCGGCGACGGCGGAGACGCTGATCGGTCGGGATGAGGCGGCCCGGTTGGCCGAGGGGTTCAAGCTCCTCGGCGATCCCAACCGGGTGCGGATCCTCTACGCCCTGCTGGAGGGCGGGGAGCTGTGCGTGTGTGACCTGGCTGCGGTGGCGGAGGTCCCGGAGACGACGGTGTCCCACGCCATGCGCCTACTGCGGACCGCCGGCATCGTCCGCAACCGGCGCGACGGCCGGATAATCTACTACCGCCTCGACGACGCCCACGTCCGCCTGCTGCTCGACCTGTCCCGTCAGCACCTGGCCCACCAGGACGGTGACTCGTGAGCGAGCGCGGCGGGCGAAACGGGCAGTACCGGCCTTGCGAGGTCGGAGCGGGCCCGGTGAGCGGAGGCGGCGGCGTTTCTGGGCACCGCCTTCGTGCCGAGGGCGTGGGCTCGGTCGGCGACGGGGTGGTGCACCGGTGAGCGGCGATCACGACCACGGTGCGGGGGCGTTGCGGGCCGGGGCGCGCCACCAGAAGCGCCTGGCCATCTCCTTCGTCCTCATCTTCGTGTTCTTCCTGGTCGAGGCCGTGGGCGGGCTGCTGACCAACTCGCTGGCCCTGCTGTCCGATGCGGGGCACATGCTGACCGATGTGATCGGGCTCGGGATGGCCCTGGCGGCCATCCAGCTGGCGAGTCGCCACAGCCGACGGTCCGATGCCGGGCAGAACACCTTCGGCATGTACCGCCTGGAGATCCTGGCGGCCTTCGTGAACTCGCTCCTGCTGTTCGGCGTGGCCATCTACGTCCTGATCGAGGCGGCCCGTCGCATCACCGGCGACGCCGAGGTGCTCGGTATCCCCATGTTGATCGTGGCCACGCTTGGCCTCGTCGTGAACGTCATCGCCTTCCTCCTGCTGCGCCAGGGGTCGAAGGAGTCCATCAACGTTGAGGGCGCCTACCTCGAGGTCCTGGCCGACACCCTCGGCTCGATCGGGGTCATCGTCGCCGCCATCCTGCTGGAGCTGTTCGGCTGGACCTGGGTGGACCCCGTCGTGGGCGCAGGGATCGGGCTGTGGATCCTGCCCCGCACCTGGCGACTCGGCTCCCAGGCCGTGCGCATCCTGCTCCAGGCCGCACCCCCCGAAGTCGACCTGAGCGCACTGCGGGCGGAGCTGGCCGCGCTCCCAGGCGTGGTCGGGGTCCACGACCTCCACGTCTGGACCCTCACCTCGGACATGGAAAACGCCTCGGCCCACCTCGTCGTCGACGACCTCGCCGCCACCCACGGTGTGCTCGACCAGGCCCGGGCCCTGCTCCAAGACACCTACGAGATCGCGCATGCCACCCTCCAGGTCGAACCCGCTGATCACCAAGGCTGCGACGAGGTCTCCTGCTGACCGACACCGATACCACCGTCGCCTTTCTGGATCTGGCCCGGTTCACCACCCTCACCGACGTCCACGGCGACGCCGCCGCCCTCGCGGTCCTCGACCAGCTCATCGACGCCGTCGACGGCGCCCACCAGGGTCAGGCCCGCCTGGTCAAGACCCTCGGCGACGGGGTCCTCCTCACCGCCCCCACCCCCACAGATGGGATTGCCGTGGCCGTCCGCGTCGTCACCGCCTTCCACGACCACGACGGGCTACCCGAGATCGCCGGTGGCATCACCCACGGCCCCGTCGCCGAGCGCGGCGGCGACGTCCTCGGTCACACCCTCAACCTGGCATCGCGGCTCTCCGATGCCGCACCGGCATCGAGCCTGTGGGTCGCCGATACGGTGGCCCGGGCCGCCGCCGACGCCGGTCACAGGGTCGACCGCTCGGCCCGGTGGAGCTCCCCGGTGTCCTCGACCCGGTCGACGCCTACAGCCTCACCCCCTGCGGGCACGACCAACACACGACGGTCACCGACCCGGTCTGCGGCATGCGCATCACCCCCGGCCCGACCACCCCACACCTCGACCTCGGCGACCGCCGCCACTGGTTCTGTGCTGAGCACTGCCGGGCACGGTTCACGCCAGACCCGCAAAGACAGGACGTCGTGCCATGACCGCCACCGCCCTCCTCCAGGCCGTCGGTCCGGGCCCGGTCGACCAGCCAGAGGTGTGCGGACCGACGTGACGTCGGCTCGCTGCGCCGTTGGTGCTGGCCGAATCAGACGCCGAGATCACCGTGATCACTGCCGTCAACGACGCCCGACCGCTGCATCCTCGGAAGGAGAGAGATCATGATCCCAGCGAAGAGAGACACTCCGAACGGCACGCTGGATCTCGACCGGCCGCCACCAGGCGGTCCCACGGCGACCCGTACCCCCTCGGCCTCGAAGCCCGACACCGAGGCAACGGTGCCCGTACGTGACGTCGATCTCCATCGCCACTTCGCAGGCGTTCCGAAGTACTTCGTCGCCGACGACATCGTGATGAGCCACGAGTTCGCCATGCTCTCGGCCACCTTCCCCGACGGGAGGACTACTTCGTCCGCTCCGTCGCAGCTGTCCGCGATCGCATCGATGACGATCGCCTCGCCGAGGCCGTCGACGGCTTCATCGGCCAGGAATCGATGCACGGCCGGGAGCATCGAGCGTTCAACCGTCACCTGTCCACGATGGGCTATCCCCGGCATCCATGGCGTGTGGTGAAGGGGCTCGGCCGGCTTCTGCGCTCGCCCTTCCTGTCGGTCGGTGCCGTCGGGCAGCTCGTCCAGTACCAGCGCCGAGGGTTCCACCCCAACGACCGGGACACGTCTGAGCTGGTGACGCGGTGGCGCCATGAGCTCTTCGGATCAGTCGACGAGGCGACCGCGACCGACGGGGCCGAGAGTCGTGTCGGGAGCGATGCCAATCGACGAGTCGCGCGGTCGGGTCAGGGCCAGAACGGCGGGCCAGTCAACGGCCCTTCGGCCCGTCTGACAGGCACCGATGCCACAGGGCCGGCGACATGACCGTCTCCGAACCTGCCCATGACATCATCACCCATGAGGCGGCGCGGGCCAAGCTCGTCCGGCGGGGGCGCTGGCTGGCCTGGTTCACGATCGCGTGGAACGCAGTCGAGGGGGTGGTCGCCATCGCTTCCGGAGTCGCAGCCGGATCCATCGCCCTGGTCGGCTTCGGCGTCGACTCCTACGTCGAGGTCTTCGCCGGCTCGGTGATCCTCTGGCGACTCGCCGCCGAACGCCACGGCCGGGCCGTGTCCGACGTCGCCGAACGCCGCGCCGTCCGCCTCATCGCCGCCACCTTCCTCGTCCTCGCCGTCGGCGTCGGCATCGAGTCCCTCCGCAAGCTCGTCAGCGGCACGCACGCCGAGGAGAGCACCGTCGGCATCGCCCTTGCGGTGGTGTCACTGATCGTGATGCCGCTGCTCGCCCGGGCCAAGCGTCGGGTGGGCGAACGCCTCGGCAGCCGGGCCGTCACCGCGGACGCGACCGAGACCACCCTCTGCGTCTGGCTCTCGGCCATCCTCCTCGTCGGCCTGGTCGCCAACGCCGCCCTCGGCTGGTGGTGGGCCGACCCCCTCGCCGCCCTCGGCGTCGTCTACGTCGCCGGCCGCGAAGGCATCGAGCACTGGCGGGCCGATGAGCTCGACGACTGCTGCTGACCCCGACCCTGGGAGCCCCTCGATGATCCGCCGCCCCGCACCCCTTCTCCTCGCCGCTGGCCTCGCTGCCGCCACCATCCCGGTCGTCCGGCGCAGGGAACACGACTACGAGACCATCGACGACCTCCGGCCCTCAACCGTTGTGGGCATGTATGCCGCCTACGGTGCCCACACCGTTGCCCTTGGGCCAGGGCGTCGGTGTGGCAGCCGACGTCGTAGCTGGCCCGGCGGGGTTTGGGAGAGCGCCCGAACCCGAGGAGGTCGACGGCGACGCTGCGGCGACCGGCCAGCCGGGAGACGACTGCGTCCCAGTACCGCCCCGACGCACCCAGTCCATGGACGAAGACCACGGCCGGGCCTCGCCCACCGGTCTCGTCGGTGTGCAGAGGAGCGGGGCCAGAGAGGCGTCGAAGGACGAGGAGGTACAGCGCGACCGACGCCCCGGCAGCCGTGAGCAGTGTGAGGGCCGTTCCCGCGCTTGCGGCGCGAGTCACGCTCGTCCCCGTCCCTCGACCCGCCACCGCCGGGCTGAGCAGGTCGGCCACGAGCGCCATCAGCACGATGCCCGAGACGCACAGGACCGGCAGTGGCATCGGCTGCCCGGCGCGCCACGTGTAGAGCGTGCCGACTGCGAACACCACGGCCACGGCGGCGAGGAGGACGTGCGCCAGCCAGCCCACACCGGCGCCGTGTCCCCAGGCGATCCGCGAGAGGCCGACATCGACGACCACGATGGCCGTGGTCAGCGCCGACGATGCCAGGCCGCGACTCCACGGCCTCGGACCTCCGACGGCGGACACTCGACCAGTCAACCACCGAGACGTGGAGAACCCACCCCGGGTGGGTAGGGTCAGCCCATGAAGCCCCAACATCAGGTCGCCGTCCTCCGCCGACTGAAGAACGCTCGGGGCCACCTCGACGGAGTGATCCGCATGGTCGAGGACGAGGTGTACTGCCCTGAGGTGATGAAGCAGCTCTCCGCGGTGCAGGGCGCGGTCCAGGGCGCGAACCGTTTGATGCTGCGCAACCACCTCGAGACCTGCGTCGCCGAGGCCATGCAGGCCGGGCGCACGGCCGAGATCGTTGACGAGCTGGTGGAGGCGCTGCGCTTCGATCCGGGGCCACCCGCCCTGGGGCTCGAACCGGTCCCCCACGCCGGGCCCGGCGTGTCGGCATGACCGCGACCCAGCCTTCCGACACCGACAACTCGCAGGGGCGCCGTGCTCGACCTGAGGGTCGAGGGCATGACCTGCGGGTCCTGCGCCGCCCGGGTCGAGAAGGTGCTGGGCCGCCAGGACGGCGTCCGCGAGGCGAGCGTCAACTTTGCCACGGGCAAGGCCCACGTCGCCTACGTGCTTCGGTTCGAGCCCGCCGACCAGGACCAGTTCAGAGGGGCACGGAGGTCCCAAACGTGACGTCAGCTGGCGACGGGGGGCATCGCTTCCGGTGGCGGGTCCGGCATGATGGTCGCGCTTGGCGCCGCTCCGCTCGACCGGTTCCGGCTGCCTGTCCCGCCGGCCGATCGGCGCCCACACGCGGCGCGCACGAACTGGTGACCACGGGCGTTGATCACCGGTGACCGGGTTGGGGGCGGGAGGTCCGAGGCGACGGGTGGAAGGGGGGGACCGCTGCGTGGAGGTGTTGGTCATCGGTGCGGGCCAGGCCGGCCTGGGCGCCGGCTTCTGGCTGGCGCGACGGACTTTGGCTTCGTTCCTGATCGTCGACGCCGGACCGCGGCCCGGACAGAGCTGGTGTGACCGTTGGGACAGCCTGAGGCTGTTCACGCCCCGGCGGTTCAGCGCCCTGCCCGGGCTGGCGTTCCCGGCCGGGCCCAGCCGGTACCCGACGAAGGACGAGATGCAGGCGTACCTGGCCGCCTACGCCCGCCGCCACGACCTTCCGGTCGAGCTGGACACCGCCATCGAGGTGGTCGAGCCATCCGAGGGCGGAGGCTTCCTGGCCCACACCGCGGGTGGCACGATCAGGGCGGGCCACGTCGTGATCGCCACCGGCCCGTTTCACGGGCCGGCCCTCCCCGCCGCGGCCGCCGGGCTCGACCCTGAGGTGCGGCAGCTGCACTCGTCGCAGTACCGGCGGCCGGCCGACGTCCCGTCCGGCGAGGTCCTGGTCGTGGGCGGCGGCAACAGTGCGGCGCAACTGGCCTGTGAGCTGGCGGTCACCCACCAGGTCACCATTGCCGCCCCTCGTCTGTGGTATCTGCCGGACAAGATCCTCGGCGTCAGCCTGTACTGGTGGATCTATGCCACCGGCATCCTCAACGTCGGCACCGACTCCCGGGTTGGCCGTCTGATCCGACAGCGGGGCGACGCGATCATCGGACGGCAGCTGGCCCGGCTCATCGCCGACGGCACCATCCGGCTCCTCCCGCACCGCGTCACCACCGGCCACGGCAGCACCATCGGCCTCGAGGACGGAACGAGCGTGACACCGAGCTCGGTGCTGTGGTGCACCGGCTTCCGGCCCCACTACCCGTGGCTGCGGGTGCCCGGTGCCCTTGATGTCGACGGCTCGCCGCGCCACGAGGGCGGCGCCTCGCCCGTGCCGGGCCTGGCGTGGATGGGATTGCCGTGGCAGACCCGGCTGAACTCCTCCATTGCCGACGGCATCGACCGCGACGCCAAGGCGCTGGTGAGCCGTCTGGAATCCCAGGGCCTCACCTCCGCAGCCCGGCGGGCTTAGCCAGCCTGAGGCCATGTGAGCCGCCAACCCCTACCTCTGGGTTTCATACCCACCCCGGGTGGGGTAGGGTGGGACCCTATGAAGGCCGAGCATCAGCGTTCTGTTCTCAACCGGTTGAAGACGTCACGTGGTCATTTGGATGGGATCGTCCGGATGGTTGAGGAGGACGCGTACTGCCCGGATGTGATGAAGCAGCTGTCGGCGGTCCAGGGATCGCTGGAGCGGGCGAGCCGGATCATGCTGCGCAATCACCTCGAGACGTGCGTGGCGGCGGCGATGGTGGCGGGCCGGTCCGACGAGATCGTGGACGAGCTCATGGAGGCTCTGCGCTATGACCGGACGGCGACCGGGCCGCTCCCTGAGCCCGCCGGCGAGAGTGCGTGATGGGCGCCAAGGCAGCGGAGGAGGGCCGCTTGGCCGACTCCTCCGGAGTGGTCGAGCTGGTCGTGTCGGGGATGACGTGCGGGTCGTGCGCCAACCGGGTGGAGCGGGTGTTGTCCCGCCATGAGGGCGTGAACGATGCGGCGGTCAACTTCGCCACCGGGCGGGCCACCGTGCACCTTGACCAGGCCCGGGTGGGTGTGGGTGATCTCGTGGAGGCGGTGGCCAAGGCCGGGTACGGGCTGGCGCCGGTGGCCGAGGCGGGCGACACCGACCCGGAGGCATCGGAGGCCAAGGCCCGAAACATGTGGCTGCGGCGGGTGGCGGTGGCGTGGCCGCTCGCGGCGGTCGAGCCGCGCACCGTCGGCCGTGGTGACCGGCTCCCGACCGGGGGTCGCTGAGTGGCGTCCGATCTCACGCCTCCGATGCCGGCCGATCCCACCAGGGAGGAACGTCGAGCCGAGAAGGCCCGGCTCAAGCTTCAGCGCCGGAACCGTCGCAAGCTGGCCAAGCAGGGCCGCAAGGGTTCGTACAGGAACATGAAGGGCAAGGGACCCGGGGGCAAGAGCGGCAAGAGATGACCGCAGGGGACCAAGACGTCTCCGGCCAGGGCCGTCTGGTCGAGCGGGTCGTGGTGAAGCGCAACAACCCGAGGTTCATCGATGTCCACGGGCACTGGTGGATCGAGATGGACGGCGTCGAGAGCTACGGGTGGTGGCCGGTGCGCCCCGTCAGCCTCCGCGACGCCGTCCGTGGGGTCCCCGGCGTGCTGAACGGGGTGGGTGGCCAGGACGGCGGTACCGGCACGGTCGACCCCCGTCACGGCGAGCCGGCCGACCACGCCTTCCATCCCGTCCTCCTCGACGACCGCACCGACGACGATGTCATCGACGCCGCCCGCCGCTTCGCCTCAACGTTCTCCGGCGGGTGGCGGTGGTCGCCGCGCCCGACGGTCAACTGCCGCTCCTTCCAGTCCGACCTTCTGGCCGCCGCCGGGCTGGTCGTGCCCGACGGGTACGGCCACACGGGCGGGGTCGGCTGCCCCTTCCTGGCCTCACCCCGCCGGTGGCGTCGCCAGCTCGCCCGCCGGTGTCCGGCCGGCCGTCCACGTCTGGTGGCCCGCGGGGCCCTCGGCGCCATCGTCGTGGGGGTAGGCCTTTTGGTGTCCGCACGGGGCCCGAACCTCACGGTCAGCCCCCGCGCGGTCGACCTCAGGTGGCGACGGTGATCGTCCGACCGGCGAGAACTGCCTTACCGACGCGCCGGGCCCTGGTCGCGGTGTGGGTGGCGGCAGCCGCCGCATTTGTCGTGCTGGTCTCGGTGGCCCAACGGTTGGAAGGCCCGCTCGACGACCCCGACCAGGCCGAGCAACGCGTCGGCTTCGTCGACGAGGGCCCCCTTCCCCGCCCGGCCCCGATGGTGACCGACGGGATGCCGGCGGGCGGACGGCCCACCGTCGTGTTGTTCCTGCGGCCCGCCGGCGCGGCCGCCCAGTGCCGGGACGTGAGCCGCCGGGTCTCGCCCACCGCTGCCTTGGTGGTAGTGCTGGCCGGCCCGGCGTCCTGCGTAGGCATCCCGGCGGTGCTGGTGGACCCGGAGAGGCGCACGGCCGTCGCCTACGGCATGCGGTCCCCGGCCGACGGCGGCCCACCCGTCGGTTACGCCGTCGTCGACGCCGAGACCCGGATCCGCTACCGGACCCTCGACCCTGATCCGGCCGCCCACAGTCGCGAGATCACCACGATCCTGGGAGCCCTGTGACGGCGGCGGCCGTCAGAGTCAGGGGCAGTTGGCGGCTGTGCGGCTGGTGCGCCGCCGCGATCGTCCTGGAGGCGGGCCTGTACGCCTCCTACCGCGGGCACGACGCCCGATTCCACTGGTTCACCCACTTCTTCGTCGGCGCCGCCACTGCCCTCGCCGTGATGACGATCGTGGTCCTGCGCTGCCGGCGACCGGTGGCCCGACCCCTGGTGTGGCCGATGGCCGCCCACGTCGTGGCCATGGCCCCCGACCTGGCGTTCACCGCCGGCTACGCCCACCAGCGGTGGATGGACATCTTCCTCGGTCACATCACCGTCCACTTCGTCCCCGGCCGCAACTGGACATGGTTGATCGTCTTCCTGACGTCCCTGGCCGCCTACCTCGTCGCCCTCGACCGGACCCGAAGCCGGGTGGCAGCACCATGACCGAGGTTCACGAGAGCAACAGGGAGCACCGACGGTGCGGGGATGGGACTTCCGAAAATGCCGGCCGAATGGGCCCGGCGAAGGAACAGTCGTCGATGCTCACCGTCCTTCTCGTGTTCGGCGCACCAGTAGCGATCCTCGCCGCGACCGTCGGCGAGATCGAGATGGTGCCCGCCAAGGACCCCGGCCGACCCCAGCGGGACCCTCCCCGAACGCGGAGCCCATCGCCGGGAGCGGCGCCCCGTGGACTCGTCTGACCGCCCGTGGAACCCCACCCCGGGTGGGGTAGGCTAACGATGTGAAGGATCACCACCAGCGCAACGTGCTCAACCGCCTCAAGCGCCGACGGGCGGTCCGCACCACCCGGGAGGCCAGCAGGCAGCGACCGATCCCGTATGTGGATCTGGAGGCCCTGTGGACCTTTGGGGACGGCTTTCAAACCCTTCCGAGATCCTCGAAAAGCTCGCTGACCAGGGGTGGAGCGGTCCAGCAAGGCATCCCGGTGCGGTCGTCGGGGCGGTCGAAGGACGCCATCTTGACCCCACGGCCAGATCCCCGGAGCAAAGGGGACGGCTTTCAAACCCCGTGCAACGAAGGCTCTCATCGGCCGAGGTCGACGAACTCGTCACCCAGCACGCGAGCGGGGTGACCATCAACGAGCTCGCCCGCAACTTCGACATCCATCGCACGACCGTCATGAACCACCTCGATGATCGCAACGTGTCGCGACGCCAACTTGTCCGCAAAATGACCGACGAAGAGGTCGCCACCGCCGCGCGCCGTTACGGCGAAGGCCTGTCCCTCGCCGCGGTCGCGGCCGAGTTCGAGGTCCACGCCCGAACCCTCGCCCGGGAGTTCCACCTTGCAGGACTGCCAGTGCGCCCCCGCAACGGATGGCCAAACCGGGACTGATCAGACCGGAGTCGATGGTTGCGCCCACCGCATCGATGGGTGCCCGATCAGTATCTCACGAACATGCGTTCAGGACAATCCGCTGGGACGGGGGCAGATCATCGCCGACCCGTGGCCGCCGAGGCGTGATCGTCGAGACCATCTGCCCGCGGAACTTGCCGATACCGACGCGATATCACTGCGCTCGTCAGCGTTGGTGGTGGTGTTCGACTGCGTTGGCGTAGGTGACCTCGAATCGCGTGACGAGCCCGGTCCACGAGAGGTTGGCTCGGGCGTGAGCGAGGGCGTTGGCGCCTCGCACGGCGATTTCGGATGGCTCGTTCACGATCTGGGTCAGGACGGTGGCCAGGGCGCCGGCATCATCGGGCGGAACGAACCAGCCGGTGGGCTGGTCGGGGTCGACGTTGATCATGTAGATCAGGCCCCCACTTCGACAGGCGACTACGGGCAGACCGACTGCCATGGCCTCCAACGGGACCTGCGGGTAGGGGTCCTCGACCGAGGGGACCACGATCGCATCGCAGGCGCCCAACCCATCGGGCAGGTCGTCGTGGCCCCGCCAGCCGGTGAAGAAGATGCCGTCGGCTCCGACCTCGTTCGCGACGGTGACCGGGTGCTCGCCCTCCCATTCGCCGGGATGGCCGCCCCAGATGACGAGCGAGCCCCGTCGGGTGAACCCAGCGCGGGCGCGGGCGAAGGCGCGGATCAGGGCCGGGACCCGCTTGAACCCGAGGAATCGTCCGACGTAGAGCAGCACCGTCGCGTCATCGTCGGCTCCCAGCAGGCGATCGAGGTCGGCTTCGTTGTACGCGAGCGATCCAGGAGGGCCGGACTCGGTCCAGCCTTGGGGATCCTCGACGAGTACCCGGCGGAACACCGCACGGCGTGCGCCGGGCTCGTCTGGCTGCGGGTGGAACCGGTCGACGTCCACGCCGTTGGGGATGGCGGTCACATCAGCGGGTTGGACACCAAGCAAGGAGATGGCACTGTTGCGGTTGAGTTCGGACACGGTGATCAGGTGGTCGGCGACCTGAGCCTGTCGGCGCATGCGAGAGGCCCAGAACTCACCGTGGAGCCACGACCCCCACCGGGTGGTGCGGAGCAGCTCGAGTTGGGTGGCGTCCAGGTAGCGCGCCGGATCGACGAGCGTCGTCACCGCCCGGGGCATGGACGCCAGGGTTTCGCCCAGCGCCGCCGCCAGCGCCACCCGGTCATCGATCCCTGCGATCAGCTTCATCTCGGTGCCATGCAGATGCACCACCACGGGCACGGTGGGCCAACGGTGGTGAGCGGCGTCGAGCTGGGGCGTGAGGTGGTGGAGGTGGAACACGCTGGCCTCTTCGGCCCCGCCGTCACGGAACAGGTCCAGCCACCCATCCGCCAGGTGACCGGCCAGTCGGGGCGGGACGGCGGCGAACACCACATCGGGAACCCCGACCCGATCCTCATACGACGGGTGCATAGGTTCCGGCGCGGCGATCGCGTCGAGCCCGGAGCGAAACTCCCTGGCCGCAGCCGTGGAGTCGAGGTGATGCACATCGAGCCCGTCGAAGAACGTCGGCGCGTGCGTGTCGTCACCCGCAACGCCCAACGACCCCGCTACGACCGACACCGCCCATTCCGCATGGATGAGGGCCGGGCTCAGATAACGGACCACGTAGGCCGACCCGCCACGCGGGTAGAAGAGAAGCCCCATCACGACCCGCTCGGACAAGCTGGATGAAACCACTGGTCATGCTCCCTCGCTAGGCGGTGCCTAGGGGAAGGGCCGAGTCGGGGCGCTACACAGCGACGGACGACAACCAGAAGACACCCCGACCCTACCGGTGTGCCCACACCCTGAGGGTGTGCCGCACGAACAGGTGACAAGTGATCTGTGGTGACGATCTGGCCCGACGAACCCTTCGTCTCGTCTTTCGAACCCTGCCCCTGACCAGGGGAAACAGGACGATCTTGTTGTGTTTTCCACAACACTAGTGGGCCGTAAGGGATTCGAACCCCTGACCCCCTGCGCGTCATGGGGATCGAGCCCCTCTACGTGACTCTGCCCACCTCTACGACGGACGCATAGTCCCAGGTCAGAGCGCATGCGGTGTCTGTGACCGTCTACGGCGGGCTATCGGACTCTGCGCCCATTGGCTGCCAAATAGGCTGCCAATCCGAAGGGCACGCACGGGACCCATGCGTCGGCAAGGGTCGGTGTCCGGAGGCGGCTGCACGAGCACGGCTGCTCGTGGGCACCGAGTGCTCGGGCCGCGAACCCTGATGAAAGCCTGATGGCGTGAGGGTCTGTTGCGTTGAGCGGCGAGGCGTGTCCGGGGCGAGGCTGCAGGTATGCGTCGTCGTGCTTGGCCTTGCCCGCTCCCCAGTGCCTTGGCAGGGTTCCGGCATCCGCCCGAGGTGATCATGTTGGCGGTGCGCTGGTACCTGCGCTTCGGTCTCTCGTACCGAGACCTCGAGGAGCTGCTGGCCGAACGCGGGATCGAGGTCGATCACGTGATAGCAGCACGCCAACAACCGGGTCGAGGCCGACCACGGCCGGCTCAAGGCCAGGACCGATGCGAGGCCTCCAACGCAACCGGACCGCTGGGCTGATCATCGGGGGCCACGCCTTCATCCAGAACCTCCGGCGCGGCCACTACGAGCTCGGCACCTATGCACGCCCCGGCCTCAGGCTTGCAGCGGCGTTCGACGAGCTCGCACGACACGTTTGACTCTCACACGCGACCCGATGAGCCCGACGAGCGCCCCGGTTCCCGCCAACGCAACAGTGCCGGCGCCGCTACGGTTGCGCCGCAATGTGGAAGACGCTGTCAAACACGTGCGTCCGGTGAACTCCCATCCCGGTTCCGGCGGACCGCTGGCGTGGCGACGGCTCTCGACCACGCGGTTCCCGTCGGGAGACGTGTCGACAGACGCGCCGCACCGGTGACCGGGGATGGGGGAGACGCGCCTGCGCGACTACTGGGAGTCACCCCGCTGGCGGATCATCGGTGCCAACGGGATGCTGAGCGCGAGCGGTCTGCTCACCGGGCCGATCCTCGCCCGGGTGTTGGGACCGTCGGACCGTGGCGTGCTGGCCTACCTCGTCGCCGCCACCTTCCTGTTCTCCATCTTGGCCACGATGGGCTTCGAGGATGCGGCAACGCTCACCATCGCCGAGGGCAAGGTGTCGGTGGGCCAGCTGCTCCGCCGGAGCCTGCTGCTCGCGACACCGGTGAGCGTCCTCTCCGCTGCGGGGGCCGTCGCGTTCCTCCCGGGACAGTTCGATGCCCATCGGAGCATCGTCGCCGGGCTCCTCTTCGTCGGGATTCTGTTCGGTGCCCTCAGCCTCATCGTGGAGGGAGCCGTCACCGGCACTCGGCACCTCGAGCCGATCGTGGTGCGGCGGGCGGCGAACGGAGCGTTCCGCGTGGTCGTCGTCCTGGCGCTCCTCGTCGCCGGGCGGCTGAGCATCGTGACCGCCTTCGTGGTGCAGGTCGCGGTGGTGTCCTCAGGCGTGCTGCTCCTCCCGGCACTGCGCTCCGTGGGCGCCGGCTCCAGAGATGGGGCCCGCGAGCTGGGTCGGCTGGCGACCCGGATCATCCCGACCCTTTTCGGGTCGCTCGTCCTCATGCGGGTCGACCAGCTGTTGTTGCCGCACGTGGCGCCGGTCTCCCAGCTGGGGTACTACGCCGTGGCCGTCACGGTGGCCGAGGTGCCGCAGTTCCTCTCGGGAGCGACGCGCCAGCACCTGTTGTCCCAGCTGACGGGCACCCCCGCCTCGGAACTCCCGAGCCCGACGACGATCTTCCGCCAGCAGATGGGGCCGACCGTGGCGCTGTCGGCCCTGCTCCTCGTCTGCTCACCTTTCGTCATCCCCCTGGCCTTCGGCGAGCCCTTCCGCCCCGCGGTCCCGGCCGCGGTGGTGCTGTGCCTGGCCCAGGTCTTCCTCGTCGCCACCAACGTCTTCGACGCCGTCCTCGTCTCCCTGCGCCACGTCGGCCTCAGCGCACGCACCCAGTGGATCGGGCTGGTCGTCAACGTGGTGGCCATCGTGGTGCTGGGCCACATCGGCGCCCTGGGAGCGGCACTGGCCGCGTTGATCGGATATGGCGCGGCGACCGTGGCCGGGATGCGCTACGTCGCCCGTATCCGAGGGCCCGAGCCCGCGTCCGCCTGAGGGAGCACGGGGGGTCTGTTGCGTTGAGCGGGGGCATGCGGCTGAGGTGAGGCTGCAGGGATGCGACGACGTCGAGTTCGCCCGTGCCCGCCCCCCCGGCGCCTCGCCGGCTTCCGGCATCCGCCTGAGGTGATCCTGTGGTGACGGTGTCGAGTGGCGTCTCGGCACCGAGGGCTTCGGCGAGGTGATCCAAGGCCTTCCCGTAGACGCGCCTCGTGCCGGGGGACAGATCCTTCTCGGAGATGAAGCGCCGGATGGCGGCGGCGATGGTGAGACTGGGGCGGAGCGCGATCACCGACCCGTTGCGGGTCGTCACCGGTCGCGGCTGTCGCAGAAAACGCGTGGCCGTCGGGTGGACATCGCCGAGGGGTCAGCAGAGGGTTTCGCCGCAGCCGAACGGGAGCGCCTGAGCGAGGCTGAAGCCCAAGCCCTGTTCGACGCCGCCGCCAACGGCCGCCTCGGAGCATCGGTCATCGTGATGATGCTGCTCGGCCTCCGGCCGGGGGAGGCAACAGGTGTGCCTGCCCGACGCCGCCACGTCCACTCTGCGGCACCACCGTGCCGCCCAGGCCCAGGAGCGTCTCACGGCGGGACCTCACTGGGACGACGAGTTGGACCTCGTCTTCACCACCACGGTGGGCACCCCGATCGACCCCGCGAACCTCCGGCGCACGGTCAGGGCGATCGCCGCGTCGGCCGGGATCACCAAGCCCGTCAACCCGTACGACCTTCGCCGCACTGCCATCTCCCTGCTGTCCCACGTTGGAGTGCCGGGCGAACGTGTTGCCGACATCGCGGGCAACGACGCGAAGACGGCGATGAGCATCTATCGAAGGCCGGTCGCGCCGGTGGTCGAGTACGCCGCCGAACCGATGGACAACCTTGGTAGGGATCACCGAAGACTCCCCAGACTCGATCACTGAAGTTCCCCATCTTTGAGAGGGGTGGTGGGCCCGTTGATGGTCCACCAACCGGGCGGGGGGCTCCCCGACGCTGACGGTTCCAGCCGATCAGCACGAGGAGCCCCCCGCCCATGTTCTCAAGGAGTGAAGACGTGGAAGTTCATGCCCTGGCCAAGCGGGGATGGTCGATCTCGGCCATTGCCCGTCATCTCGAGTGCGACCGCAAGACGGTCCGCTCCTATCTCAACGGCGAGCGGGAACCCGGTGTGCGCCGGTCCTCGGCCCCCGACCCGCTGGCCCCCTTCGTCGGCTATGTGAAGGCCCGCTTCGTCGAGGACCCGCACCTGTGGGCCTCGGCGCTGTTCGACGAGGTCGTGGCCCTCGGCTACGGCTGTTCGTACCCGAGCTTCGCCCGCCAGCTCCGGGCCGCCGCCCTGCGCCCGCACTGCGAAGCGTGTGCCGGGGTCCGCGGGCGGGAGACCGTCGAGATTGACCATCCCGCCGGCGAGGAGATCCAGTGGGACTGGGCTGAGCGTCGCCGGGCACCTTGGGGTGGCACCTGCTACGGGTTGCTGGGGACGCTCGCCCACTCGGGGCGCACCCGTGAGGTGCTGTGCGAGTCGATGGACCAGGCGCACCTGATCGAAGCGATCGACAGTGTCCTGCGCCGCCTGGGGGGAACGGCGCGCCACTGGCGCACCGACCGGCTGGCCACGGTCATCAAGCCTGGCACTGCTGAGGTGCAGGCCAGCTTCGCCCCCGTAGCCAAGCACTACGGCGCCATCGTGGTGCCCTGCCCACCCCGGCGGGGCAACCGCAAGGGGGCCGTGGAGTGCGGGGTCAAGTTTATGTGCGGCCGGTGGTGGCGCACGATGACGGCCACCACCCCTGAGGAGGCCCAGGTCAGCCTGGACCGGTTCTGGGCCACCACCGGCGATGGGCGCCTGCGTCCACCGGGGCGCTACGCCGAGCCCGGCGAGCTCGCCCCGAGTGAGCGGCCGAGGTGGCCAACGGTCGGGGAGCTGGCCGACGCCGAGGTCCTCATGGCGCTGCCCCCAGCGCCCTATCCGGCCACCGTCGAGGTCACCCGCACCGTGGAGGACCGGGCCAGCGTCGCCTTCCGGGGCAACCGCTACTCGCTCACCCCGGGGATGGGCGGGATGGAGCTCGTCGTGCGCCACCGCCTTGGGACCGCCACGCTGGAGATCTTCAGCCCGGCCGGGATGCTGTTGGTGTCTCACTGCCTGGCTCCGCCGGGAGCGGGGTCGATGGTGCGCACCCCTGAGCACCGGGGCGCCCTGGAGAAGGTGGTGCTGGGCCAGTTCTCGACGGCCCGGCCCTGTGACCGCAAGGCCAACAAGCCGCCCGGGGCGGCGGCGATCGCCGAACGGGCGAAGCTGCTCGGGTCGGGCGGCGTGGACCCGACCGTGGACCTAGACCAGATGGCCGAGGTCATCAGCCTCGCCTTCCCAGGGACCACTGAGACCTCTGGGGAGGTGTCGGCGTGACCGATCGCTCCGACTACCAGAAGCTGCGGGCCCACCTGGCCTTCCTACGTATGGGGGCGGCGGCCGAAGCGTTGCCCGCCCTGTTGGACGAGGCGATCAAGACCAAGCTCACCAACCAGGCGTTCCTGGAACGGCTCCTGGCGGTGGAGGTCGACGCCGTCGACGAGCGCCGGCGGGCCAGCCTGGCCCGCTTCGCCTCGCTGCCTTCCCCGTTCACCTTGGCCGACTTCGACTTCGCCGCCCAGCCGTCGGTGGACCCGAAGCTCATCGCCGAGCTCGGAACCCTGCGCTTCGTGGAGGACGCCACCAACGTGTTGCTGATCGGCCCGCCCGGGGTCGGCAAGACCATGCTCGCTGTCGGCCTCGGCCACGCCGCGGTGGCAGCCGGGATGCGCACCTACTACACGACGGCGGCCGAGCTGGCCGCCCGCTGCCACCGAGCCGCCATCGAGGGGCGGTGGGCCACCACCATGCGCTTCTACGCTGGCCCCCGCCTACTCATCATCGACGAGGTGGGCTACCTGCCGCTGCCCGCCGAGGCGGCCGCTGCCCTGTTCCAGGTAGTGAGCCAGCGCTACCTCAAGGGCAGCATCGCTCTGACCACCAACCTCGGCATCGCCAGTTGGGGCAAGGTCTTCAACGACGACCCCATGGTGGCGGGGGCGATGCTCGACCGGTTGCTGCATCGCAGCGTGGTCATCAACATCAACGGCGACAGCTACCGGATGCGCAGCCACCGGGCCCGGGCCGAAGCGACCCGCAAAGCAGTGGCGGGGCCATGACCGTCATCCTCACCTGCCCGGCGTGCACCAAAGCCCACCACGCGCCCAGCTTCGCCACCGACCCGCACTACTGCTCGATCGCCTGCTACCACATAGGTCAAAGCCTTGACCGGCCCGAGATCCCGTCCTGTCACGATGCCGTCACGATGACCTGCCCCATCTGCCAGCACTCCTTCACACCCCCCACCGGCCGCCAGAAGTTCTGCTCCGACGCCTGCCGAGCCGCCGCCTACCGTCGACACCGAGACACCGCCAGACCACCGCTCGTCGCCCCGCGAACCCAGCCCCGGCGTCCGATCACGGTCTATGAGTGCAACACCTGCAGCGGACGAGCGGTCGGCGAGCAGCGCTGCGCCGACTGCACCACCCCCATGCGCAGCGTCGGCATCGGGGGCAGCTGCCCATGCTGCGACGAGCCCATCGCCGTCGCCGAGCTCCTCGCCGAGGAGGTGATCACCCGCCGCTGATATACGCTCACCACCAGCTCGCCGCTCCGCTCGACACCCGGGGAACTTCGGCGATCGACAGTGGGGAATTTCGGCGATCCGCAGCAGCACTACGGCGCCACCGAGTGGATGCCGCCCGGGGCAGTATCCGAGTGGCCGAGTCGGCCACCCATGTTCGAGGTCAAGGTCTCGTTCTCGGCCCGCCCAAGTCTGCCGCCGGCCGTCGGACGGTGACCCTCCCCCGGGAGGTGGCCGACGCCCTCGCTGGCCATCTCGCCATGCACGCCGAGCCCGACCCGGACGGCTTGGTATTCCCTGGTCCGGCCGGTGGCTACCTGCAGCGAAACAACTTCCGGGCCCGCACCTGGCTCCCCGCCTTGCGGGCGGCTGGGATCGAGCATCTTCGCTTCCATGACCTGCGTCACACCCATGGGACCATGAGCGCGGCCGCGGGAGCGGACATCAAGACGCTGATGGCCCGCATGGGCCACACGTCGCCCCAGGCCGCCTTGATCTATCAGCATGCTCAGCCCGAGGGCAGGGTCGCGGGTCTCCTCGAACCAATCGCCGCTGAGGTCCTGGCCGCTGTGGCGGCGGGACGTGAGCCGACCAACGCCGGGGCTACTGGCACGTGGATGGCACGGGAGCCTCGCCAGCCGGCGGCTGCCAGCCCCGGCGACGAGTCCGACCCACCCTCTGATCAGGAGTTTCTCGGTGGTGGAGACGATGGGACTCGAACCCACGACCCCCTGCTTGCAAAGCAGGTGCTCTAGCCAGCTGAGCTACGTCCCCGTGATTGTGCCGGTGGAGCACCAGTCCGGGACCGTCAGCGTAGACCTTGGCTGGGTTCACCGTCCGGGCCGCAGGGTGAACTGGTAGGCGATGCGGGGGCCCCGACGCCCGATCCCCGTACCAGTACGGGCGCGGCTGCGAACCGGTACCGGATCGGGGGGCCCCGACACCCGATCCCCGTACCAGTACGGCAGGGTAGGCCGGAGATCACGGCGGCTCGGGCGGGGCCCAGGCGGTGAAGGTGCCGTCGGGGTCGCGCAACCCGGCGCGCACCTCGCGCACCGCAGCGACCGGTAGCGGGCCGTAGAGGTGTGGGTAGAGCGGGGGTTCTGCGTCGAAGCGCACCTCGGCATCGACCGCGGCGAGGTCGACGGTGAGGGCCACGTGGGGGCGCGGGTCACCCCGGTAGTAGGCGTTGGCCGGCACCAGGAGCTGATCCAGTCCCAGGGTGAGGTGCACGAAGCCCTCGGCCGCGAAGCGCTCGGGGATCAACGTCCCCGTCACCTTGTGGTCCGCCCACACCGACCACGGAGAGAGGTGATACGCCCAGGATGAGCACGGAATGTGTTCGGATGTGGAAGGATGGGACGGGCCCGATCGTTCGGTGTTCTGCTCGGCCTCACCCGTCATCGCCCCACTCCTGTGTCAGCCACCATCACCCCCTCCCGATCATCCCGGAGCGAGGTTTCAGCGCGCCGTAGCATCGGCGGGCTGGGGGCCCGATCATGGCAGCAGTGAGGTCGAGGTGAGCGACTCCCCGGAACTCTGGGACGGCCGGTGGGTCGTGTGCCGGTCCCACACACTCGCGCGCGGCCCGGTCCCGGCCGAGGGCGACACCGGCGAGCGGGCCCGCTCGGCCATCGTCGGCCTCGAGCACCTCCCCCTCTCCGCCCAGCCCCCGGTGGTGGCGCTCGTGGGCGACCTTTCACGCCCCGTCGACGCCCAGGTTGCCCTCCCGCTGCCGACCGGCGGCCACGCCCTGCTCACCGTCCGGGGCGACCCTGCCCACGTCGAGATCCTGGTGCGGGGCGCCGGTGAGCGGCCCGACCCCCATCCGGGCGACCCGCTCGTCACCGTGCTGCCCGATGGGCGTCGTGCCGCCCTCGAGGGCGTCGCGGCCTGCGTCATCGACCCCGACGGCACGACCGCGGCGGTCAGTCCCGCCCTGGCCGAGCTGGCCGGGAGTCGTCCCCGACGTCTGCTCGACGAGGGCATCGCCTCGGTGGTCGCCGCCGAGGACCGGAGCCGGGTCCTGGCCGTGGCCCGTCGCATGGGCGACCTGGCCGACGGCGTGCGCCTCGAACCACGCGACGGCGGTCCGGAGCGTTGGGTCACGATCCGCGGCCTCGACCTCCACGGCGACCCAGCGTCCATCGCGGACCCGGCTCCCACCGACCACGGCCGCCTGCTGCTCATCACCGAGCTGCACACCCACGCCGGAGACCTCGCCCGGGCTGCGCACCGGGCCACGACGGCCTTCCAGCAGGCGCCGTCGGGCCGGGCCCGCGTCGATGCGTCCGGGGCGGTCACCGCGGCCAACCCAGCGCTGGCGCGCATGCTCGTCACCGAGCCCGAGTCTGTCGTGGGCCACCTGCTCGCAGATCTGGTCGAGGTGGGCGACCGCGGCCCCCTCGCCGCCCTGCTCCGAGCCGTTCTCCAGGGCGACCTCGGTGGCTTCGAGCACGAGGTCCGTCTGACCGCGACCCTCGGTGACCCGGTCCCCGCCGGCGACGAGGGCGGTGGGCCCCTGCCCGACGGCGGCACTGGGGGCGAGGTCGCCCCGTCCCGTCCGCCCGCCACCGATCAGCACCCGGCCCGGTGGGTCCGCCTGCAGGTGGATGCGGTCGCATCGACGAGCCGCGAGGCCGAGGCGGATGTCGAGGTCCACGACGTCACCAGCCGGCGCCGGGCCGAGAGCAACGATCGCGAGACCGTCGATGCCCTGCGATCCGCGTTCATCCACGCCCCGACGCCCATGGCCGTGATCGAGGTCGACGGCACGATCCGCGAGGCGAACTCCGAGCTGCGGGCCCTGCTCGACCTGGGCGACATCGACTCCGAGCCGGTGCGCCTCGGCGACCTCTCACCCGCGGAGGACCAGGCGCTCCTCGAGGGCGTGCTCGGTGAGATCACCCTCGGCGGCCGGGCTCGCGTCGAGTGCCGCCTACGGCGTCACGACGGCACCGACGGGGTGGTCGAGCTGGCCGTCTCGGCCGTCACCTCCCCCGACCACGCCAGCCCGTTCGCCATCGCCCAGGTGAACGACATCACCGTCCAGCGCAACACCGAGGAGAAGCTCCTCCACCAGACGCTGCACGACCCGCTCACCGGGCTCGGCAACCGCCTGTTGCTCCGCGAGCGGCTCGAGCGGGCCATCTCGCAACGGGCCCAATCGCCGTTCGCACTGATGTTCATCGACCTCGACCACTTCAAGTGGACCAACGACACCCATGGCCACGAGGTCGGCGACGAGCTGCTCGTGGAGGTCGCCCGCCGGCTCCGGGGTGCGGTGCGCGCCGATGACACCGTGGCTCGCCTCGGAGGTGACGAGTTCGTCATCCTCGCCAGCGGCGTGACCAACCACGCGGGCGCCGAGGTCATGGCCACCAAGGTGCGGAGCGCCATCGCCGAACCCTTCACCATCGGTCAGCACGTCCTCACCGTCACCGCCAGCGTGGGCGTGGTGCTCGCCGGCACCGAGCACGCCACCGCCGATGCCCTCCTTCGCGACGCCGACCTCTCGATGTACCGGGCCAAGAGCACCGGGCGCGACCGCCACGAGGTCACCATCGGCGCCGCCACCGGCACCGCCCGCGCCCCCGTCGCCGCCGCGCTGCGCCTCGCCCTCGACACCGACAGCCTGCGCCTCTACCACCAGCCGATCGTCGACCTGCGCACCGGGCGCGCCGTCGGCACCGAGGCCCTACTCCGCGTCAACGACCCCATCGCCGGCACGCGCCCCCCCGGGCGGCTGCTCGACGGGATCACCGACGCCGAGCTCCTCGTCGAGCTGGCCGGGTGGGTGCTCGACTCGGTCCTCGAGCAGATGGCGGACTGGGACGACGTCGGCCTCGGACCGCTGCGCATGTGGCTCAACCTGAGCGGGATCGAGCTGCAGACCGACTCGCTGCTCGACCGGGTCAGCACCACCCTGACCCGCACCGGCGTCGACCCCCGGCGCATCCACCTCGAGATCCCCGAGCCGGCGCTGCTGCTGTCCGACGGGGAGGCGCTCGACCGGCTCCGCACCCTGGCCGCGCTGGGCGTGCGCCTCGGCATCGACGACTTCGGCACCGGCACCACGTCGCTGGCCCACCTGCGGTCACTACCCATGCACTTCTTGAAGATCGACCCCTCGATCGGGCGCCGCCTGCGAGAGCCCGGCGGACGGGCCGTCGTGGAGGCCGTCGTCGCCGTCGGTCGGGCGCTGGGGCTCGACGTCATCGCCGAGGGCATCGAGGAGCGCTCGCAGATGGAGGCGCTGGCCCAGCTGGGCTGCACCCACGCCCAGGGCAACCTGTTCGCTGCGCCGGCCCCGGCCGAGACCCTGTCGCTACCCGACAGCGTGCTCGGACCGGGGCGCCTGCCCTGACGTTGCGACCCCGGACGGACCACTGACCGACGGCAACGACCACGAGGGGTGACCATCCACGTCGCGCCTCGTCGCGCTTCGTACTGTGAGGTCGAGGTACGGGGGCGTGACCGATCGTTCGCAGCAGGAGGACACCACCGTGACTCGACCGGGGCCCGACGAGGGTTACGCCGAGGCCGCCCCACCGGGCGAGCAGGAGGTCGTCGACCTGCGCGATTTGGCCGAAGCCGAACCGGCCCGTCCTGCCAGCGGTCGCCCGGCCGACCTGCTGCCGTCCCACAACCTGCTCCGCATCTCCGGGGGCGAGCTGTGGGACGCGGCCGAGGCCTTCGTCTACGACATCTACCGGCAGATCGGGTACTGCGAGGAGTCCCCTCGCAGGCGGGTCGAAGAGCTCCCCCGCTGGAACGACCGCTCGATCTTCCACGCCGTGATCGACGATGACGGGACGGTCATCGGCACGGTGCGCACCATCGTCGGGCGCTACTCCGAGCTGCCCGTCGGCAAGTTCGAGCGCACCGACTCCCACCTGGCGGACCCCGTGTGTGAGCTGTCGTCGCTCACCGTGCGCACCGATGTGCGCAGCACCGGCGTCATCGAGCACCTCTACCGGGCCGGCTGGCTCGATGCGTTCCGAGGCCGCTCCAACGCTGTCGTCGCCCTCATCGACGAGTGGCTCTTCGACGTGTTCGTCGACACCTACCACCTGCCGTTCACGGTCGTCGGCGTGGCGCAGGAGTACATGGGTGGCGTGCCGATCCCCGTGGCCCTCCCGCTCGCCGGTCGGCACTACGTCGACATGGCCATGACGAACCCGGAGTTCTGGCGCTGGACCCTAGAGGCGGTGACGCCCGATGAGGCTCGCGCCTGGAACCTCCCGACCCGTCTGGCGGACGGCACCGTGGTGGTGCCCGGGGCGGCCACCGCCCAAACCAAGGCCTGAACGCCGACCACGACACAGTGGAGCGGGTCAGGATCAGACGACGGTCGGAGATGACGACGACGAGGCTCGAGGGACGGCGACCTCGGCCACCCGAGCCTGACGCACCTTTCGCCGCACCGCGACCACTGCGTTGGCGCCGAAGCACACCACACACACCGCGAGCGCCAGGTAGACGACCGTGGGGAACGTCCCGTCCCGACCCGCCCAGCCCAGCCAGAGGTACGGTGCCAGGAACGAGGCCGACGCGATGACACCCCACCGAGCTGCGCTCTGCACCCGCCGGTCGACCAGGCCGGTCACCAGGCGGGCAGTGCCCACCGCATACGGAACCGCAGTGCCCAGATCGATGACGCCGAAGACCCAGACCACCCATCGGTCGTGGTCGACCAAGGCCCCCCACGCCGCGCCGAAGCGCGCCAAGGTGAAGAGCACCACCCCGACCACCCAGGTGATCTCGAGGTTGCGCCGGCGCTTGGCGCCTGGGCGGGAGACCGGCTGCACGGTCGTTCCCCGCCCCTCCGTTGGTGCCACCGCTGGGTCCACTCCAGCCTCCTTCTTCGGACGGAGAGAGATTACCGCGTCACTCCCTGCGCGCTCGTCCGAGGAATCCTGGTCGAATCCGCAGATCCGTGCCCTGCATCCCCGATGCACACCTACTTTCCCTGCACAATCAGCCGATGGGAACCGCCGTGACGCGACACAGGTGGAGAGCTTTCCTCTTCATAGGGGCGGTCGTGGGGGTCGCCGCGCCGCTCAGCGGTTCCGAGCTGGCCGTCGCCGCCGTCATCCAGGTCGTCGGGTGGGCGTCTGTGGCCATCGGGATCGCGACGATCCGGGCCAGCACCGCCGCCGCCCGCCGGGCATGGATCTGCTTCGTCGGGGCCGCAATCGCCTTCCTCGTCGGGGGCATCGTGCGGGGCATCCACGCCTCGGCCTCGTCGGTCGACCGACCGTTCCCCTCACCAGCCGACTTCATCGTGGTCCTCGGCTACCTGATTTTGATCGTGGGCAGCGTGCTGCTCGGCCACCTGCGCTCCCCCGACCGCAACCGGGCGTCGATCATCGACGGCACCATCGTCGCCGTCGGCGCCGCCACCGTCGTCTGGTCGACGCTCCTGTGGCCGCACCTCACCGACGATGCCCTTGGCCTCGGCGAGCGCTTGTTGAACGCGCAGTACTCGTTGCTCACCACCATCCTCCTCGCCACCATCACCCGCCTGGCCGTAGGCCCCGGGTCCCGCACCCTCAGCTACCGGCTGCTCGCCGGTTCGGTCGCTCTGATCTTCATCCAGGACGTCCTCGTCACCATCGGGGCGGTCGACAGCCAGCGAAGCTCGCTCGCCACGGTGGTCTCGCCCTTCATCTTCGTGCTCTTCGGGGCGGCCGCCCTGCACCCCGACCTTCACCGCATCACCGAGGCGCCGGCCAACTTCGATCTCAAGCTCACCAAGAAACGCATCGCGCTGCTCATCGGCGCCCTGCTGATCAACCCCGCCGTGGTGTCCATCCAGATCTGGCTCGATGGTGACCCCACCCTCGAGGTCGCAGCGACCAGCTCGGTTCTCCTGTCAATACTGGTGCTCGCCCGCCTCGCCTACCTGGTACGCAGCCAGGAGCGGGCCACGGCCCAGGAGCAGGCCTTGCGCCAAGCCAACGCCGAGCTGGCTGTCGCCCCCGACCGGACGGCGATGCTGCGCTCGACCCTCGACGCCGCTGCCGACCTCACCGGGAACCGGCCCGACGTGCGGGCGTCGGTCATCGTGCGCTCGGATGACCACCTCGAGGTGATGGCCTCGCTCGGCTGCCGGGCTGACGAGGCCGTCGGGCGCCGGATCCCCCTCGAATCGGTGCCCTGGTGGGACACGGGCGACGACACTGACACCGCCGCCGAGCTCACCCTCCTCCCGGTCGATGTCCCCGCCGCCACCGACGGTCCGCAGGTCTGCGTCTACGCCGTCGCTCTCAGCAGCCAGCGCGCTGCCGGTGGAGCCCTCGTGATCACCGCGGAGAAGCCGCTGCCGTTGGTCGTGCGCCACGCCATCGACGCCCTCGCCACCACCACCTCGCTCGCCCTCGAGAGCGCTGCGCTCTCCGAGGACCTCCAGCGGACCCGGATCGAGCGCCGCTTCCGGGCCCTCGTCGAGAACTCGTCGGACCTCATCGTCGTCATCGACGCCACCCGCCACCTCTCCTTCGTGAGCCCCGCCAGCCGCCGGCTCCTGGGTCGCGACGAGGAATCCCTGATCGGCGCCACATCATCACTGCTCCCCCTCGGTGACGACGTCGGCCTGCTCGACGGGCTGCTCGACCGGGCCGACGGCACCACCTTCACCCCGCCCGTCGAGCTCCGCCTGCGCCACGTCGACGGCACCCCCCGCTGGTTCGAGGTCGCGGCGCGGGACCTCACCCACGACCCCGAGATCGAAGGCGTCGTTCTCAACTGCCGCGAGATCAGCGACCGCAAGGACGCCGAGCTGCGCCTGTTCCGCAGCGAGGCTCGCTTCCGGGCCCTGGTGCAGAACGTGAGCGACGTGGTCGCCGTCATCGACGATTGGGGCCGCTTCACCTACGTGTCGCCCGCCATCACCCGCCTCCTCGGCTACCGGGCCGAACAGCTGCTCGACACACCGGCGACGGCGATCATCGCCACCGACCAGCGCCACGATGCCGAGAGCCTGCTCCTCGACGCCCTGCGCGACGTCGCCGACAGCGACGGCCCGCAGAGCCTCGAGCTGCGGGCCATCGCCCTCGACGGCAGCATCCGGACCCTCGACGTCACCGTCAGCGACCTGCGCCACGACCCCGCCGTGCACGGCGTCGTGTTCAACGCCCGCGACGTCACCGTGCGCAAGCAGCTCGAGTCGAGCCTCCGCCACCAGGCCCACCACGACGCCCTCACCGGCCTGCCCAATCGCACCCACTTCGCCGAACTCGTCGAGGTGACCGCGGCCGGCGGCAACGGGGCCGCCTGCGTGCTCTTCATCGACCTCGACGACTTCAAGACCGTCAACGACAGCCTGGGTCACCCCGTGGGCGACGAGCTGCTCATCGCCGTCGCCGGTCGCCTGCGCGCCAGCCTCCCCCCCGAGGCCACCCCGGCCCGCCTCGGGGGCGACGAGTTCGCGGTGCTGGTCCGGCCCACGACCGACGACCTCGGTCCCGTCGGGGTCGCCCTCCGCCTGCTGCACGAGCTGCGGGCGCCGTTCGACATCAACGGCTGGGAGATCGTCGTCACCGCCTCGATCGGCATCGCCGCGGTGGGCGACGAGGGCACCACCGCGGAGGTCGTCCTGCGCAACGCGGACATGGCCATGTACCTGGCCAAGGAGCGGGGCAAGGACCGCGTCGAGCTGTTCGAGGAGGCCATGCACGTCACCGCCTTCGAGCGCCTCGAGCTCAAGGCCGACCTGGCCCGGGGCATCACCTCGGGCCAGCTCGCCCTCGTGTACCAGCCGGTCGTCAACCTCGAGACCGGCCGCATCACCGGCGCCGAGGCCCTGGTCCGCTGGGACCACCCCCGACGGGGCCGGCTGTCGCCCGACTCCTTCATCGGCATCGCCGAGGAGACCGGCCTGATCGTGCAGCTGGGCCAGTGGGTGCTCGAAGAGGCGTGCCAGCAGCTGCGGAGCTGGCAGCTCAGCCTCCCCTCGGACGCCTCGCTCACCATGAGCGTCAACCTCTCCGTGCGCCAGCTCGAGCAGGCCTCGATCGTCGACGCCGTGCGCGACGTCGTCGACCAGTTCGCGCTCGACCCGTCGACCCTCACGCTCGAGATCACCGAGACGGTGATCATCGACCACATGGAGACCGACCGCAGCCGCCTGACCGCACTGAAGAACCTGGGCGTGCAGATCGCCCTCGACGACTTCGGTGTCGGCTACTCGTCGCTGCGCTACGTCGACGACCTGCCCGTCGACGTGTTGAAGGTCGACCGCAGCTTCGTCGGCGGCATCACCGACACCGAGCCCACACCCGTCCTCGAGGCCATCATCGCTCTGGGTGCCCGCCTCGGGGTGCACACCGTGGCCGAGGGCATCGAGCACCCGAACCAGCTCGCCGCCCTCAAGAGCATCGGCTGCGACCTGGGACAGGGCTACTGGTTCTCGCCCCCGGTGGCGCCCGACGCCTTCGCGGACCTGCTCACCCGGAACCTGGCCCACGGCGGCTTCGACACCAGCGAGCGCGACGAGCACGACACCACCCGACCGACCGACCGTCCCGGCGACCGCCACGACCCCCGCTGACGGCCGGGTGCCTCCACCGATCCGGGACCGACCGAACGGTGTGATCGAGGAGACGGGACGGAGCAGGGCGATAGCGTGCCGCCGTGACCGGTCCGATCTTCGTCTCCCGCCTGGTGCGCCTGCCGCTGCTCGACGGTGACGGCCACGGCATGGGCCGGGTCGAGGACGTCGTCGCCGTGCCCTCGGGGCGCGACCCGGCCCGGGTGCTCGGACTGGTGGCCACCGTCGAACGGCGCCGGATCTTCCTCAACGAGGCCCGCCTGGGGTCGATCGACCCCACCGGCGTCCGCCTCCGGTCCGGCACCATCGACGTCCAGCCGTTCCGCCAACGCCCCGGTGAGAAGCTCGCCGGGGCCGACATCGTCGGTACCAGGGTCGGCGACGACTACATCGTCGACACCGCCATCGAGGAGTCGACGCGCACCGGGTTCTGGTTCGTGGTCGCCGTGGCCCTCGGTGGTCGTGGTCCGCTCCGACGCCGGAGCACCCGGGTCGTGGAGTGGAGCGACGTGGCGACCCACTTCGACGCCGGCCCCGAGTACGCCGAGGTCGCCGAGCTGCGCAACATGCACCAGTCCGACGTGGCCGAGCGCATCCGCAGCCTCCCTCACGCCAAGCGCCGCCGGCTGGCCGAGCTCATGGAGGACGACCGCCTCGCCGACCTCCTCGAGGAGCTCCCCGAGGACGAGCAGATCCGGCTGATCCAAGGGCTCGACCTCGAGCGGGCCGCCCACGTTCTCGAGGAGATGGAGCCCGACGACGCCGTGGACCTGTTGGGCGAGCTGTCCGAACCCGAGCGCCAGCGCCTGCTCGAGGCCATGGGGCCCGAGGACTCCACCCCCCTGCGCCGCCTCCTCGCCTACGCGGAGGACACCGCCGGGGGCCTCATGACCCCCGAGCCGGTGGTGCTGGGGGGCTCGGCCACCGTCGCCGAGGCCCTCGCGACCGTGCGCGAGCCCGACCTTCCCGTCGAGCTGGCCGCCCAGGTGTTCGTCGTGCAACCCCCGACCTCGACGCCGACCGGGCGCTTCATCGGCACCGTCCCCTTCCAGCGTCTCCTCCGTGAGGCTCCGGCCACCCGGCTCGAGGACTGCGCGCACCACGACCCCGAGCCGGTGCCTCCCGAGCTGCCGCTCCGGGATGTGGCCGAGCGCCTCGCCGCCTACGACGCCCTGGCCGTCCCCGTGTGCGACGGCGGCCAGCGGCTCGTCGGGGCCGTCACCGTGGACGACGTGCTCGACCACGTGCTGCCCTCGGACTGGCGTCGCCAGCGCCGCCGCCACGCGACCATCGAGGGCGCCTGACGTGGCCCGCCGCGGCCCCGACCTGTCGCGCCCGCGACGCGGCCTGGAGTGGAGCGGCTTCTACGACCCTGACGCCTTCGGCCGCTTCTCCGAGGGCATCGCCCGGTTCCTGGGCACCGGCCGGTTCCTCGTGGGCCAGACCGTGGCGGTGGCGGTCTGGATCGCCGTCAACGTGGCGGCGGTGTCCCTGCGCTGGGATCCGTACCCGTTCATCTTGTTGAACCTGGTCTTCTCGACCCAGGCCGCCTACGCGGCCCCGCTGATCCTCCTGGCCCAGAACCGCCAGGACGACCGCGACCGGCGCCAGGCCGAGCTCGACCGGGAGGTCAACCAGCGCACCCAGGCCGACACCGAGTACCTCGCCCGTGAGCTGGCCTCGGTGCGCATCGCCCTGGCCGACGTGGTCACCGCCGCCGACCTGCGCGACGCGGTCGACCGGGTGACGACGGTCCTCGAGGGCCTGGGCGAACGGATGGGCGCCCTCGAGGACCGCGACGCGGCGGCCGGCTTCGACCCCGAGGACCCGCCCGCGGTCTGAGTCCGGCCGCAGGGCGGCTGGCGAGACCTTCCGCCGGGGTCCGAGGAGGGGCCTCGCCCCCCTCGCCGAGGAGCTTGGCACCCTCCGAGCCGGAGTCGTCCGACGAAAGGTCGACGGGCGACCGTCAGGGTGGCGGATCGACCTGTCGGTGCGGGGCAGCCACCGAGCCCCGGTCCGCCAGCCGTGTCGGCGGCCCGCCCGGGCGAGGCTCCGGCCCCGGCAGTCCGGCTATCCGCTCAGGCCGTTGCCGACCAGCGGGTCGAGCACCAGGTCGGGCTGCTCGGCCACCACCCGGTCAAGCCAGAACTTGCTCTCGAAGAGCGCCAGGCGGGTGCCATCGGCGCGCTGGAGGACCGTGACGCCGCGCATGGATCGCAGCGGCACCGTGCTCACCTCGTCGGTCACGCGGGCGACGGTGTAGCCGGTGGGGCTCAGCTCGACCGGCGCCCCGAACTCGGTCTCGAGGCGGTGGACCGCGACCTCGAACTGCATGGGACCGACGGCGGCGAGCACCGGCGCCTGGTCGCCCAGGTCGAGGTCGCGCAGCACCTGGACCACGCCCTCCTCGTCGAGCTGGGCCACCCCCCGTCGGAACTGCTTGGCCTTCGCCGTGTCGCGGACGCGGGCGACGGCGAACTGCTCGGGGGCGAAGCTCGGGATCTCCGGGTAGGCCACGTGCTCGTCGAGGTAGAGCGTGTCGCCCACCCGCACGTCGGTGGCGTTGACCAGCCCGACCACGTCGCCGGGCCAGGCGACCTCGACCGTCTCGCGCTCCTGGCCGAACACCGAGTGGGCGTACTTGGTGGCGAAGGGCTTGTGGGTTCGGGCGTGGGTGACGACCATCCCGCGCTCGAAGCGACCCGAGCTGACCCGCAGGTAGGCGATGCGGTCGCGGTGCGCCTTGTCCATGTTGGACTGCACCTTGAACACGAGACCGGAGAACGGCGAGTCGAGCGGACGCTCCTTGTCACCCTGGTCGAGCCGGGACGAGGGCGACGGCGCCAGGTCGACGACCGCGTCGAGCAGCAGGCGGACACCGAAGTTCGTGAGCGCCGAGCCGAAGAAGGTTGGCGATGTCTCCCCCGCACGGAACAGCTCGTCGTCGTGGTCGGCGCCGACCTCGTCGAGCAGCGAGAGCTCATCTGCGGCCCGGGTCCACGCCTCGCCCTCGGTGGCCTCCGCCGCCGCCGCGCCCAGGGTCTCCTCAGGCGCCTCGGTGGCGCCGCGGGCGACGCGGGTGAAGCGCACGTAGTCACCCGTGCGCCGGTCGACCACACCGCGGAAGTCGCCCGAGAGGCCCACCGGCCAGGTGAGCGGGGTGGGCACCACACCGATGCGCGCCTCGACCTCGTCGATGACCTCGAGGGGGTCGCGCCCGGGCCGGTCCCACTTGTTGATGAAGGTGATGAGCGGCAGGCCCCGCTCGCGGCAGACCTCGAAGAGCTTGAGCGTCTGGGGCTCGATGCCCTTGGCCGCGTCGAGCACCATCACCGCGGCGTCGGCCGCGGCGAGCACGCGGTAGGTGTCCTCGGAGAAGTCGCGGTGCCCCGGGGTGTCGAGCAGGTTCACCACGTGGCCGCGATACGGGAACTGCAGCACGGTGCTGGTGATGGAGATGCCGCGCTGGCGCTCCATGTCCATCCAGTCCGAGGTGACGCTCCTCCGGCCCTCGCGAGCCTTGACGGATCCGGCGCCGGTGGTGAGAGCGCCGCCGTAGAGGAGGAACTTCTCGGTGAGGGTCGTCTTGCCGGCGTCGGGGTGGCTGATGATGGCGAAGGTCCGCCGCCGGGCCGCCTCGGTTGACGCACGCTCGTCGAGCATCGTGGTCTAGGTGCAGTCGGAACAGCGTCCGACCAGGTCGAGGCGGTGGTTCTCGGCGGTGAAGCCGGCCCCGATGGCCACCTTGTCGAGGGCGCTCTGGAGCCGGTCCTCGATCGAAGAGGGGACCGTGAAGTCCTCCACCGCCCCGCAGTCGGTGCAGATCAGGTGGTGGTGGTGGCCGGCGAGGTCCTCGGCCAGCTCGAAGCGGGTGAACTCGTCGCCCCCCGCGATGCGCCGCACCGCCCCGGCCGTCTCGAGCACGCTCAGGTTGCGGTACACCGAGCTCTGGGGCAGCCGCTCACTGGCGCCGACGACCTCCGCGGTCGTCAGGGGCCGGTCGGATTCGGCAAGGATGCGGATCACGGTCTGACGGCTCGAGGTGTAGCGCTGGCCTGCGGCACTGACCCGGCGTCCGACCTCGAGATCGAGCTCGGACGGGGTTTGAGGGGGCGCAGGGGCAGGCACCCCTCAACCTTACCGGAGCCCGGCCGACTGAGAATGAGTGAGAAGGTGACGGGCGGATCCCTCCGACCGTCACACGATGACTGACTTCACGCCCGATCGTCACCGTCGTAACCTCACCGCAACACAGCCGGCCGCTTCCCCGCATCAGTGCCCTCTGGACCTGACGTCGTGGATGCACCCAGGTCGGTCTCCCCAGATCTCTCGATGACATGAGGCGCAACCACGATGATGATCGACCCCTGCTGCTCCGGCCCCGATGACCGGCCCGTCGGGCTCGGCCGACGCCACCTGCTGGTGGGCGGCGCCGCCGGCGCGGTGGCCCTGGCCTTCTCGGCCGTGCCCACCGCGGCGTCGACCGCCGACTCCAAGGATGGCGATGCCCCCGACGCGGAGCACCCCGAGTACCAGACCAGCGACTACGGGTTCGATGCTCCTCGGCCCGCCTCGGAGGTCCACCGGCGTCCGATGATGTTCCCGGTGCTGGGTCGCGTCAGCTGGAGCGACACCTACCTCGCGCCGAGGGGGGACGGGCGCCGCCACGAGGGTCAGGACCTCATGGGCGCCAAGATGCTGAAGCTCCTGGCGTGCGTGAGCGGCACCATCGTCGAGCTGCGCCACCGGTCGAGCGGCAACTCGCTCTACCTCAGGGGCGACGACGGCTGGTACTACTGCTACCTCCACATCAACAACGACCGGCCCGGTACCGACGACGGCAGCAACGCCTTCGCCAACGCCTTCGCCCCGGGCATGGCCACCGGCAAGCGGGTGACCAAGGGCCAGCACATCGCCTACCTGGGCGACAGCGGCAACGCCGAGGGCACCGGATCGCACTGCCACTTCGAGATCCGCATGCCCAACGCGAAGTGGTACAACGCGGCGGCCGTCAACGCCAAGTACTCCCTCGACTCGGCCGAACCCGCCCGCACCGGTCCGGCCGTGCCCCCGGAGGCCTTCACGCCCTGGAACAACTCTCAGGACCTCATCCGCCAGCAGTACACCGACTTCCTCGGGCGGACCGCATCACCGGCGAACCTGGCGTACTGGGGCAGCCTGCTCGACGAGGGCCGGCGTTCGCCCCAGCAGATGATGCAGTTCTTCCTCGACTCCGACGAGTGCGACCAGAAGACCCAGGCCATCGCCCGCCTGTACCTGGCGTGCTTC
>NZ_DATLXO010000032.1:0-16317 GCF_035575815.1 Iamia sp. | reverse complement strand
TCAGTCGTCGTCGGGGTCGGCCATCCCGAGGGCGACCTTGATCTCGTGCTCGGCGACGAGGAACGTCTCGTCGTCGACCTTGCCGGCGGCGCGGGCCTCGTTCAGCAGGCGGAACTTCTCGAGCAGGGCGTCCTGGTCGACGCCGTCGTCGTCCTTGGCCTCCGCGTCGCGCGAGTGGCGTCGTTCCCGCTTGGCGGCCTGCTGCTCCTGGCGGAGCTTGTCCAGCCGGCGCTTCTCGAATGTCTGGCGTCCCTTGCCGGCCATGTCAGCCCGTCCTCTCGACCGTTGCTCGCCCGATGCCCCGGACCTGGTCCCCGCAGGGCAGCGGAAGGCGGGTCGCAGCGTCGGCGCACGTGTTCACGACCATTGAGCGTGCCCGACGCGAGCGCCAGATCCACCACCGACGCCTGCCGCCGGGCCCTCCTGCGCCCCGCGCGGCGTCCTTCGGATCGTCGGATCCCGTCTCTGACCAGGGGATCGGTCTGCCTATGTCGAACTCTACGCGCCCGGAGGAGGAATCGGGTGAGACACGCCACCGTCGCGCTGCGGTCGGCGTTCGGGTGCTTCCGGGGCGCCGGTCGCACCGGCATCGGAGAGGGTCGTTCTCGGCGCCGCGACTACGGTCGGACCCGCCACGGCCGGCCCCCGTCGTCCAGCGGCCCAGGACACCGGCCTTTCAAGCCGGCAACGCGGGTTCGAATCCCGTCGGGGGTGCGAGAGGTTCTTCAGGGATCCTGCGACGCGGGCTCCTGGTCCAACGTCATCGCGTCGTGCCGTCAGCCGAACTCATGAGTAGGGAGAGTGCGGAGGAACCCGGCCATGTGCGGGACCGTGAAGGCCACCAATCCCCGCTCGGGCGCATAGACGAGGCCCTTGTTCAGCAACCCATCACGCTGGACCGAGACGTCGGAGGGCCGACGCCTCAGTGCGGAAGCGACCTCAGCCGTCGGCGCCGCATCGTCCCCGCGCGAGGCCATGGCGTGCATGTAGCGGCGTTCCGCCGGAGTCGCCCGGTCGTACCTCGGGGAGAAGAACGAGCGCGTCAGTTGGTCCCCGGCCCTGGGTGCGGCGACAGCCACATCCCGGTCCGTGATCGGACTCTCAACGGCGACATCCCACACGAACTTGGCGTGGGTCTGGATGAAGAACGGGTAGCCGCCCGCCAAGACCTCCAGGGCTTCAAGCGCGCCAGGCTCGTACCTCACGCCCAGCTCCTGGGCCGGCTCGGCGATCGCCTGGTTCTGAGCCTCGCGGTCGAGCGGGCCGACCCGACGAAGGTCGAAGAGTCGCTCCGCGTACGACTTGGCGTCCGAGAGCACCTTTCCGACGGTGGGCAGTCCGGCGCCGACGATCAGCACCGGGAGTCGCTCCTGGTTCACCCGATGGCAGGCGCCGACCACGCCGACCAGGCGATCGGATCCTGCGTCCTGAAGCTCATCGATCAGGACCACTGCTCCGGAGCCTTCGTCCTTCGCCGCGTGCCCGAGCTCTACGAGCAACTCGGTCAGATCGGTTTCCAGCGAACCGGAGTCGGCCACGCCGGGCTCCGGGTCGACACCAAACGCAAGGCCACCACGTGAGATCGTCGCTCCGGTCGCTCGAAGGAACGACACGGCCACACGCTGCAGCCGCTCGACCCGTTCGCGGTTCCGGTACTGCCGGCTGACCTGACGGAGCAGGTCGACGATCGCGTCGCCGAGCTGCCCGCGCAGATCAGCATCGGCCCGCGCCTCGACGTGGGCCGTTGCCCATCCCGACTTCAGCGCTATCTCACGCCAACGGAGCAGGAGCACGGTCTTGCCCACACCTCGCAACCCGGCGAGGACCAACGGTTGGACGGGGTTGCCGACCCCGACCCTCGCGATCATGGTCGCGAACGCATCCTGCAGCTCATCGCGACCTGCGAGGTATGGCGGCGGAGTGCCGGCGCCGGGCGAGTAGGGGTTGCTGATGGGATCCACCCGTGAGACTTTATCGCCCTCTCTATGAACAATTACATACGGCCACAGATTTGCCCATGCAGCCAGCACAGACCCGTGAAGTGACCGACCACTCCGCCGCGTCCGAGGGCAACGAGCTCGCGGGCGCGGGTACCGACACGCCGATGCCGCCGGGCGTCTCGGCGCCGAGGCGGGCCTTCTCCCGGGCGCCGAACGACGGTGACCGGTCAGCGCTCGGGGGCCACGTCGGTGAAGTCGTCACGGGCGAGGGCATCGGTCGTGAGGGCCCCGTCGCCCCGCGGGACCTCGACGCTCTCGCCGCCGAGCGTGAAGCTCACCCGACCGATCCCCGGCTGGCCGGTCAGCGTGTAGACGAGCTGGGCGATCGCCAGGGTCTGGTCGACGTTCCCCAGCTCGGCGAAGGAATCCCGGAGGTCGACCTGGGCAACGCCCCGGGCCGTGGTGGCCTCCGCGACCTGGCCCTCGGGCAGCGAGGACGAGAGGCCGACCTCCTGCTCGTCCTCGGTCGGACCGGCCGACAGCGCCTCGACGAGCTCGCCGAGACCGTCGTCCGACCCCGGGAACCGGGGGACCTCGACCAGCCGGTCGTCGAGCACGAAGTAGGTCGGAGCCGAGATCCCGCCCACCGACGTCGGGGACGCGGAGGGTTCCTGGTCGAGGAGCCCGAAGGGCACGTCGTCGGGGTCGGCTTGGCGCGCCGAGGACTCCGGCGGGATGCCGCACCCCGCGCCGAGCAGCAGCACCGCACCGACGGCGGTTCGCCGCAGGCGGCCACCGGTGACGCGGGTCATGCCGTCACCCGCGGCAGCTCGATGACGAACCGGGCTCCGCCGCCCGGAGCGTCCTCGACGCCGACGGTCCCGCCGTGGAGCCGGACGTGCTCGGTCACGAGGGCGAGTCCGAGCCCCGTTCCCGGCGCGGTGGCATGGGTACCGCGGGCGAAGCGCTCGAAGACGTACTCCTTCTCGTGCTCCGGTACGCCGGGTCCGTCGTCGTCGACGGTGAAGCGGACCGTGTCGGGGTCGCCCGACACGGTGAGGCACGTCGCGCCACCTCCGTAGTTGTCCGCGTTGTCGAGGAGGTTCACGAGCGCCTGACCGATGCGGCGCTTGTCGAGACGGGTCCGTTCTCCGCTTGTCGGGTCCACGACGAGGCGCACTCCCTCCCGTGCGGTGGCCTCCAGGATGCTCGATGCCAGGCGCCCGGGGTCGACCTCGTCGAGCGACAGCTCCGCCACCCCGGCCTCGGCCCGGGCGATCTCGAGCAGGTCGACGATCAGGTCGCGAAACCGGCCGACCTCGGTGTCGAGCACGTCGAGGGCCTCGACCGCAGCCGGGTCCGCGGCGCGCCGCCGCGCCACCGAGAGCGCCGCGTCCATGGTGGCCAACGGTGAGCGCAGCTCGTGGCTGACGTCGGACGCGAAGCGGGCCTCGCGCTCGATCCGGGCCTGCAGGCCGGCCACCATCTCGTTGAACGACTGCACCAGCGGCCGGAGGTCTGCGTCCTGCTCGTTCTCCAGCCGACGGTCGAGGGCACCCTCGCGGATGTGGTTGGCGGCCTCGGCGGTGCGGCGCACCGGGCGCAGGACCCGTCCGGTGAGCCAGCGCCCGGCGACGATCCCCGCCGCAGTGGACGCCAAGGTGGCCACGAGCAGGCCGCGCGCCACCAGGACCAAGGTCCGCTCCGCCTCACCGAAGGGGACAAGCTCCACGTATGCCGCATCCGCCTCGGCCAACGGGACCCCGACCGCGACCGCAGGGCCATCGTCGCCCAAGGTCCGCTGCCGTCCCGCCGTCCCCTCATCGAGGACCTCGACGAGCGAGGACGGTACGTCGCTGCGGCCTCCCGACACCGAGCTGCTGAACCACTCGTCGCCCACGCGGAGCAGGGCGATGCCGCCGGGGCTGGGCTGGGTGCGGGCGAGGGCACCGGCGGGGTCCGCGGCGTCACCCGACAGGGCGCTGCGCACGCTCCGCGCGTTGAGGTAGGTCTGACGCTCGGCCACCCGCTCGCGCTGGCCGATGAGCGTCGAACGGGTCAGCCCGTACGCGGCGGCGGCGACGATCGACGACACGAGCAGCGCCATCAGCCCGAAGGCGATCATGGCCCGGGTCCGCAGGGCGGGCTGACGCCAGCTCACCGGGCGGGGTGGGCCTCGGACCGCTCGGGCCGGCGCACCGTCGTCTGCGCTTCGTCAACCCTCGAGTTCGTCACCACCTGACGAGTGTGGCAAGCCGAAGGCGACCTCCGCTGTCACCGCGCCGTGGCCGGCCCCAGGGGCGCCTCCATCGCGTCGCCCGGGCCCCGCCTCACCGACTGTCGGTCCCCGAGCCACCTTGGGGACGCAAGGCGGTGCGCACCCCGGTCGGGCCGTTCGAGCTCAGTCGTCTCTGCGGCGGTAGACGTGGATCGCCGGAGAAAGGGGCTTTCATTGATGATGATCGATGTTGAATGCGGTGACATCGACGATGTCCCTCGAGGCGTCCTCATCGGCGGGTGGTGCGCCCGCCTCGTCGCAGCAAGGCGGCTTGTCCCGCTCGGTGTCTGGTGCGTCCAGCTCAAGTGCTTCGAGCAGCAGCGCATACACGTCGTCTTCGGACTGGTCGTGCGGGCCGATGACGATGACGACCGCGTGGTTGGCGGTGATCCAAGCCGTGAGCATCCGATCATTGCCGTAGAAGTGCCGGGAGCACACACGGTCGAGGACTTCGCCCGACAGGCGATAGCCGGCTGCCTCGCAGCCCTGCGCGCGCAGAGCATTCAGGGCCTCGGCGGCCGCTCGCCTGCGCCTGCCTCGAAGGTCCCGTGCCTGTCGGGTCGCGGTTGCCGTCAGGTCGACCCGGATCGCGATCGCTTCGCTCCCTTCGGCAGAGCCGAGAGCTCAGCGAGGAGATCGTCGGTGAGCGGAACGAGACGACGGGCGCGCAGGTCGGCGAAACCCTCCTCGGCGCCATCCAGAGCGGCCCGATCGCGCAGCACGCGATGCACATCTGCGAGCAGGTGGCGGTCATCGGAGTGCTCTCGGATCAAGTCGAGCGCCCGCTTCACGTCGGCAAGGCACAGCGTGTCCACTCGGGTTGGCCGCGCGTCCGGCACGGCGACGAGCACGCCGGACGTGATCCAGGCCCGCACGGTCGGCGGCGTGATCCCAAGCAGCTCCGCAGCCTCGGCCACCTTCGCGCCGCGGTCGCGGTCGCCCAGACGACTCCGAACGGCGTCCAGGGTGCGGCGCCGTTCCGGGTCGGCCTCGTGCTCAGCCAGCTCCTGCAACGCGTTGAGATCCTCGACGACATCGACAACGGTCACGCCTTCAGGATACACGCCACTTTCTATTCTGACTGCGTTTTGGGAAGCCGGCTGCGTGGCAATGAGGCCGGGCGCACGACGGCTGGCTGCTCCGTGCTGGTGGCGTTTCACCGGACGGTGGCCCCGACCAGCAGCACGGAGGGAGAGGGTTGACCCATGGGCGGATCAGTGCGCTGACGTGATCCGGAGCGCTCGGTCGCAGCCCGGCGTCGACTCCGTCGACGTGTTCATGGCGGCGCCCATCGGCTCGCCGTGGCGCTGGGCTGGCGGCTGAACGCTGTCGGTGGCGTTGCCCGCTTCCCGTACGCCGAAGCCCAAGCCCGGATCATTGAGTTCGTCACTCGGATCGCCGAGGCATGACATCCGGTTCGACAATCCGCTCGCCCGCCGGAGGGTCTGGGACGACGATGGGGTGATGACCGCCGATCACGACGAGGTCAACGATCGCCCGGGCCGCCGACCTGCTGAACGTCTCGACCGCGTTCGTCCGCCGCCTCATCGACGACGAGAAGATCCCAGTCACCGGGGCGGGGACGCCCGGCAGACACCGCTCGCCGACCTGCTCGCCTATCGCGACCGGGCGGCCTGTGGCACGTGGGACCGTACGAGCTTGCGACGCGCCGAGACGTGATCGCCGGCGAGGAGGCGTCCATCGACTACGGCACCGTGTCCCGCGCCGACGGGTTCAAGATGGCGTGCCGGTGCGGAGCCCCAGCTTGCCGGGGCGAGGTGACGAGTGCCGACTGGATGCGAGTGGAGCTCCACGAGCGCTACCGCGATCACTGGGTATCTGCGCTGCAGGAGCGGATCGACAGGGGGTGAGCACTGCCCCCGAACGGCTCGGTGCGCTCTCGTCCGCTATGTGGACAAGAGTGGCAACCGTGTTGGTCGTGGTGCGGCACGCAGAAGCGGTGAAGCGCGAGGTCAGCGGACCCCCAGACGACCAACGTCCTCTCACCGACGAGGGGCGACGTCAAGCCGTCGAGCTTGTGGACCAGATCGCGAGGTGGGAACCGACGGAGGTGCTCTCCAGCCCCCTACTGCGCGCGGTCGAGACGGTGGCACCTACCGCTGCTCACTTCGGCATCCCCGTGCATCGGCGTCAGGACTTGCGCGAGTGAAGGCTTGGGCGTCAGCGATCCCTACGAGCTCTGGCTGCAGATGCCAACACCCGCCATCTACCGGATCGACCGGCTCGACCACGGCATCAAGATCGAAGGGCCTGGCCTTGTGGCCACGCTGCCGCCCATCGCGAACCGGTGAGCCTTCCTCGTGACGCGACTCGATCGTCGCCGCGGCCGTCCCCGACGCGGCACCATCAACGGTAGCGTCCGTCCACATCGACCCGCGCTCGGGCGCGCGGGACCGTCGGCATCGACCTCTCGCCCCACGGCCACGACTCGTGATGTGACGGGTCCCTTGTCACCGGGTCGCAGCGCTATCCATCTCCGTGATCGTCGGTGCGATCGATCACCCAGCCCACAACGTGTTTGAGCGGCGGGTCCGAACCGTCAACGTCGGGAGCTCGAGACTGGTCACCATCCTGGAGCGAACGGTCTCGCGCCCGGGCCCTTCGACGTAGCTCTCGACAAATGGATGGCCGAGCGCAACAAGGACCGATCGCCGGTTGAGCCGGCGGACGCGACGATGTCCAGGTCCCCGAGAAGGTAGGCGTCGCCACGGACATCTCATGCCGTCCGGTCACGGAGCCCCTTCAATGCCACTACCAGCACGTTCAGGCTGAGGATCGCGTGGGCGAGGGGGGACTTGAACTCCTTCTGAGCGGGTGTCCTGGATAGCCCGCGTGACCGGCACGACCGCTGAGCAGGGCGTTCGCGGTCCAGCCCTGTCGGCTCGTACCAGCGAGAACCGCCTAGTTGTCACCCGTTTGTGACCACGCCGTGACCACCGCGGCGTCCGCCGGCCGTCACATGGGGCTGACAGACTCAACGGGTGCTCACCCCGATCGAGGCTCACCTGCGCGCCGACGAGGACCCCAGCAACTGGGTGCTCGTCATCCGCGGTCGCCCGCTGACGATGGAGGGCCTCCTCACCGCGGCAGCTCGCACCCTCGACGAGTTCAGCTGGAACGGCGAGCCCCTGGCCGCCGTCTCGGCGGAGGTCACGGGGCGCGATCGGAGCGCCGACGACGTGTTGGCTGGGCCGCGACTCCGGACACGTCGGACCTACGCCGCCGCACCCGTCACCGATGTCGTCGCTGGCGGCTTCCCGGTGCTGGCGACCTTCACCGCACCCCACGTGAGCATCGTCCTGCCCGAGTACGATGAAGCGCACGTCCGCTCCCTGGTCGCGACCCTCGGACCCGAGCAGGCGAACCCGCACTACATGAGGACGCCTCGATGACCACACGAGTCACGCTGCCTGCCGACGTGCACCAGATCGACGCGACCGGCTTCGTGTGGACGTTCCTCGACGAGGCCGACGACCCTGCACGCGTCGTGGTTGATGCGCTGATCGTGGCCGGCGACGGCGAGGATCCGTTCCTCGCCCGCGTTGTTGACATCGTCGAGGGCAACTCGGGACGCAGCATCGTCCACCTCGAGGTCATCGGTGTACCGAGCCAGGTGATCGACGAGCTGCGCCACGCCAACCTGCTGCCTGCCTGATCGGGTCGCCGCGACTGCCCGATTCCGTGACCAAGCCGTGACCACGGGGCTCTTGGGGACCTCGCTCCCGTCCGACCGCAACGCCCTGACCTGACCTGGGTGAACGTGGTGGTGATCGAGTGGGTTGCTCGCGCAACTGGTGTGGGGTGGTGCTTCGCTATGCGGCCGAGCTGGCGATCCTCCGCTTGGATCGCCTGATTCCTCTCGTCTACGGCCACCCGCCCGCGGCCTGCTCCGGGGGCTCGTGCCCCCACACTCGCATCGTTCGCCTTCGGACTGGTGCGGTGCTCCGGGCATGAGTGCCAGAAACATCCGTCGACGAACGCGGCGACCTTGGCGCGGGTGAACACCACGTCCGCCGTCCGGCGGACTCCGGGGAGTGGGCGCAGGTGGACCCGGTACCGAAGTCCCCGAGCGTGGAGCGCTCGACGGAGGGCCAGCTCGGGAGCAGTGTCCCGTGTCGCCTGGAGGGCGAGGCGACGCCGGCGTCGAGCTCACGGCAAGGCGTCGTGGGCCTCGTCTGATCCCTCGTTGCCGCCTAGATCAGCGGTCGATTCGATCAGGTTCGCCCAACTCGCCTCGATACCGACATCGGCGGATTCTACGGCCGGCGATCGAGGTTCATGGCCCCTCATCTTCCTGCATCGACGTTGCCGGGTGCTTCTTGGCGATCCGCACCGGCCCGCACCCCATGCGGGCCGGGCACGAACCAGCCGACGGACCGGCGTTGAGGCGCCAGGCACCACAGGTCAGACACACCGCCAGGGTTCGCTGCGACTGGCCTTCCCGCTTCCCCTTGCGGGCAGTGATCCGGGGGCGGATGAACCCCAACGCCTCGGCGAAGGCGGGCCTGGTGAGGACCGCGACCTGCTCGGCGGAGAGCGCCACCCCGGCGTTCTCGAGGACCCGCCACCCCTGCCCGCCCACCTCCCCCCACGACCGCACCTCGTCATCCCCGACGACGGTCAGGATCGACAAGGCCAGCCGAGCGGCCTCGTACAGCGGGTGGGTGTCGTCGTCGAGGGCGGGGAAGCCCCTGGGCCCCCTTGGCGCGTCGGTGCGTTGTGGGACCACATGGGTTCTGTGCGATACCGGTCACTGCGTTGGTGGCGCCGGCCTACCCGGTGGTGCGCGATCGTCGGTGGCCCGAGCCACTACCCCAGCCGCTCGCAGCCCACCCTGGGATCGACAGCGTCGACCAAGGCGAGATCGCCGGTCGTACCTGAGGTGTGGCCGCCGCAGTCGACGATGATGTCCCTGAGCGAATCCTTGGCCAGCAGCGTGTCGTTGCCCCCGCCGCCATAGAGGGAGTCGGCTCCGCCGTCACCGGAGAGGGTGTCGGCCCCGTCGTAGCCGTAGAGCTTGTCGTCCCCCGCGCCACCGCTGAGGGAGTTGACCGTGGGGGTGCCGGTCTGGGCCCTGAGCTCGTCGTTGCCGGCGCCACCCGTGATGTTCTCCACGCTGGTGCCGACGTTGTCGGCCTCGCCGATCCCGTACTGGCCGTCGTTGGCGATGTTGTCCAGGGTGACCCGCACCCCTTGGGTCCAGCCGGTGCGGTCATTGTAGAGAACCCGGTCGATCCCGGTCCCGCCTCTGATGATGTCGTTGCCGGTGCCACCGACGAGGGAGTCGTTCCCGTCCCCACCATCGAGGGTGTCATTGCCCCCGCCGCCATAGAGGGTGTCATTGCCGCCGTCACCGAAGAGGGTGTCGGCCCCGTCGTAGCCGTAGAGCTTGTCGGCCCCCGCGCCACCGCTGAGGGAGTTGACCGTGGGACTGCCGGTCTGGGCCCTGAGTTCGTCGTTGCCGGCGCCACCCGTGATGTTCTCCACGCTGGTGCCGACGTTGTCGGCCTCGCCGACCCCGTACGGGCCGTCGGTGGCGATGTTGTCCAGGGTGACCCGCACCCCTTGGGTCCAGCCGGTGCGGTCATTGTAGAGAACCCGGTCGATCCCGGTCCCGCCTCTGATGATGTCGTTGCCGGCGCCACCGACGAGGAAGTCGTCCCCGTCCCCACCATCAAGGGTGTCATTGCCCCCGCCACCGCAGATGCGGTCGTTGCCGCCTCCGCCGTTGACGATGTCGTCGCCGCCACCGGCGAAGATCACGTCATCCCCGGCCGTCCCGAAGATCGTGTCGTTGCCGTCGCCGTAGACGGCGGTGGTGGGCCGGCCCAGGCAGAAGGTGGCGGTCGGGGTGACCGCGTTGGAGGCCGCCGACGGCGGCCCGGTTCCGACCGCGTTGATCGCCGACACCCTGAACGTGTACGTGGCTGAGTTGGCCAGGCCGGTGACCACCCGCGACCGCGCGGTCGAGTTGAACGTCACTGGCGCCTGCGCGGTCGTCCCGATGTAGGGCCTCACGACGTAGCCCGTCGTCGGCGACCCACCATCGGAGGCCGGCGCCGACCAAGACACCGTCGCCCGTGCGTTGCCCGGCACCGCCGACGGCGTGCCCGGCGGCCCCGGCGCTGTGGCTGTGGTCAGGTCGTCGCCGACGAGGGTCCGCAGCTCGCCGAGGCGATTGTAGATGCCCGTGCCGGGGCAGGCGGTCAGGCTGACGTCTCGGTGACCGGCGATCGTCGGCAGGGTGACCATCGTCCCCGCCGGGTACTTGGTGGAACCGCCGCTCTTGACCGTCACCTGGCCCTCGGGGTCGATGCCCGCCGCGCCGAAGCGCCAGCCGAGCACCCGGCGGAGCCCGGTGAACGTCGCGCTCGGCAGAGTCACACCGTCGTAGTTGCCGATGACCGAGAGGCCGACCGAGCCGGTGTTGAAGCCCGAGGCGTGCCCGCCGATCACTGGGCCCGACAGGCTCCCCGTGCGTCCCTCCCACATGCCACCGAACCGGTCGACCAGGAAGTTGTACGCGATGTCGCACCAGCCTCGGGTCTCGGTGTGGAAGTAGTAGATGCCCCGAAGAACGTCGTCGACCTCGGACTGCGTGTAGCTGTTGCCGCTGGCGGTGTGGTGCACGATGGCGTTGCGGAGCGGCGCTTCGGACGGTGAGCCGCTGCACCGCCAAGGCCCCGCTCCCCAGGCCGCCCGCGGCTGGATCGCCGGCATGGCGGGGCTGGTGGACGTCGCGGCCAGCGCCGGAGATCCCTCCGTGCGGAGCTCGCTGCTCATGGCAGTCGGCACCGGGCTGTTGGTCCTCACAGTCGCCGTCGACCTGGGGGCCAACAACCTCGGCATGGCGCCGGTGGGCTCGGCGGACGGTGCCCCTGATCCTTCAGTGCGCAGCACGTCGACCCGCAGATCGGCCAGGCGCCCGGACGTGACCCGCAGCTCGACCGCCTGGGTCCCAGAGCCAGTCCACACCGGTCCCACGGCGGTCGGGCGCGCCGCCGACGCGTCGGGCGAGGTCGGGTCCGGGGCATGGTCGGGATCAGCCTCCAGCTCGACCCAGGCGCCCCACGTATCGCTGGTGCGAGCACGGAGCTGCACTGCGCCGACCGGCGCGCCACTCCACCCCACGGCAACCATCTGCCCCTCCGGGACACTGACGGCGGCCTCGAAGCCGGGGCTTGCCTCGGTCGTGACTCGGCCAGGGCCGCCCCTCACCGCAACCCGGGGCGAAGGGAGAGGCCGGGCGTCGCCTCCGGTGACCGGCACGGCGACGGCAGTCACGCCGCCAGCCGAGGGAAGAGCAACCGTTCCGTCGCCGGACGGCGTGACGGCAGTCGCCGGAAGGGCTCCCCACGAAGCCGCCGCCAGCAGGGCGACCGTGAGGCAGATGGGCCAACGACCGGCGCGTGGGCGTGGGCAAGGGATCGGCCGAAGAGCGGACATGCGTCACGTTGGCAGCACAAGAGCCACCGCGTCAACAACGGTGAGCGGCGACGCGTCAAGGTGGCTGTGGCCCACCGCAAGGTCCGTGAGGCACGCCTCGACGCCCACCACAAGCTCGCTCTTCGACTGGTCCGCGACAACCAAGCGGTCTACGTCGAGGACTTGTGTGTGGCCGGCCTGGCCAGAACGAACCTGGCCCGTTCGGTGCACTACGCCGGGTGGTCGCAACTCGTCCGGGTCCTCGAAGAGAAGGCGACCCACCACGGCCGCCAGGTCGTCAAGGTCGGGCGCTGGTTCCCGTCGTCCCGGCTGTGCTCAGCCTGCGGGGTCGACTCGGAACCGCTCGAGGTCAGGTCCTGGACCTGTGACCGGTGCGGGGCATCCTACGACCGGGACCTCAACGCGGCCACCAGCATGAGCCGCTCGGTAGGAATCCCGGCCGTTCGAGTCGAGTCGAGTGGGCGAGGGGGGACTTGAACCCCCACGGGTGTTATCGCACAGGAACCTGAATCCTGTGAAGGGGCGTCCGCCTCGTATCGTCCGGTGCTGGATCATGTCGCTGAGTTGGGCTTTCGCGTCGGTGCGATCCCGCTGCGTATCGGACCGTTGCCATCCGTAGCGCCCGTTGGGTTGCAGATGGGTTGCAGTGGTGTGCCGGCACCTGACGTCGATAGCGCAAGCGGTGTTGACCCCTGCGGGAGCCGGACGCTCCTACGAACGTGTGCGCGGCCGTCGGGCTGGTGAGCAGCACCCCGACACGGACTGAGGTAGCGACAAGAGCTGCCCCCGATAGTGGCATGATCGGTCAATGGGCTCACGCCAAGCCTACGAAGAAGGTCCGGCGGCCGGACGATGACCGACGCCCCCAGCCCGGGCTGGCACCCTGATCCGCGTGGTGCTCCAGCCTTACGCTGGTGGGATGGAACGGTGTGGACCGACCATACTCACCCGCTGGACCAGGGCGTTCCCGCTGCCAGAGCGCAGTCGTCTGTCGCACCTCCGTCCGATGTCGACCCACCGGCGATCGCAAGTCCGGCGGGCCTGCCCCAGACATGGGCCGAGCCAGCCGTCGACGCGGCCGACCCCGGAAACGACCCAGGGTGGGTCGCCCGGAAGATGGCCGCCCGGGAGCATCGGAACCTCTTGGACGAGACTGAGGGGCTCCGTGCGCAGCTGGCGGTGCTGCGCCAACAGCTCGTCGAAACTGAGGACGCCGTCCTGCTGCAGGAGGCGGGCGTCTACTCCTACCGGCATCCGCTCGACAACGCCGTCGCCTACAAGGCCGCGCTCACCGATGTGCAGAGCCGCATGAAGGCCGCGGTACGCGGCGGACAGGCGATCCAGTCCGCATCCGGGTGGACGGTCAACGGATCCCTGGCCGAGGGCCGGAAGATGGTGGCTGACTTCTCAAAGCTGATGATCAGCGCCTACAACGCCGAGGCTGACAGCCTCGTCCGCTCGCTCAAGCCCCATGCGCTGGCCCGCGCCATCGAGCGGCTCGACAAGGTGGCCACCAGGATCTCGAAGCTCGGCATCTCGATGGGCATCGCCATCACCACCCACTACCACCAGCTCCGCGTCTACGAGCTGGAGCTGACCGCCGACTACGTCAGCAAGGTCGCGGAGGAAAAGGAGCGCGAGCGCGAGGAGCGCGCCCGGATCCGCGAGGAGGAGAAGGTCCGCCGGGAGATCGAGCGGGAGCGCGAGAAGCTCACCAAGGAGCTGGAGCACCGACGCCGGGTCCTGGAGAGCCTGCGGGCGGGTGCCGCCAGCGTCGACGAGATCGCTCGCGCCGAAGCCGAGATGTCGGCTGTCGAGGGCTCGATCGAAGGCCTGAACGAACGGGCGGCCAACACCCGGGCCGGCTACGTGTATGTCATCTCGAACGTCGGCGCGTTCGGCTCCGGTGTCGTAAAGGTCGGGATGACCCGCCGCCTGGAGCCGATGGATCGGGTACGTGAGCTTGGAGATGCCTCTGTTCCGTTCCGCTTCGACGTCCACGCCATCATCTTCAGCAACGACGCCGTCGGCCTCGAGGGCACCCTTCATGCCGCCCTCGCCGACCGCCGGCTCAACCGAGTCAACCTCCGACGCGAGTTCTTCCACGCCACCCCCGCCGAGGTCCGAGCCCTCCTCGAGGGCACCGAAGTCAACCTCCTCGAGTTCGTCGAAGAGCCTGACGCGCTCGAATGGCACCAGTCGCGCAACGCTGCAGGAGCGTCCGCGGCGCCGCTTGCGGCGAGGCCGGATCCGCTGTCACCTCTCTGATTGGCTGGCCCGGCCCCGGTTATCGGGGCATCAACGCCCGCCTGCGGCTTCGGGGCCCCGCCCGAGTCGAGGTTCAGTTCCACACCCGGGATAGCTACGCCGTTGCGAAGGCGACGCGCGGGCTCTACGAGGAGTTCCGCCTCGCCGTCACCCCACCGGCCCGTCGAGCGGAGCTGGCGGCCGAGATCGCCGATGCGTTCACAACGATTCCGATCCCGTCGGGGGCAGTACGATGAGGCTCGTGACAGTCGTGTTCTGCGCCTCCACCATCGGCGGTCCGGAGCCCCGCGTGCTCGCTCGTTTCGTCACCGACGAAGGCGGTCTGCACGTCGAGCGGCTCGCTCGCCGAGAGGGCCACTGGGTCCACGACAGTAGCGTCGCGGGCTACTTGAGCGGCCACGACGACTGGGCGGAGCGGATCACGCGCGAGCGAGCGGTCGACATCGTCGCCTCCTGGGGCATGGCGGCGTCGATCATCGACGCGCCGGTCGTCGAGACCGCCGGCGCCTGACCCCCGGCCCGGCTGTCAGACCTCACACCCCTTGCTCGTCGCCGAGCCGAGGCAGTGCCGGACCCTGCCGAACGGTGCCCGGTCGGTCCCGCTTCGTGCCGGGCCGTCGGGTTGCAAGATGGTTGCACCAGCCGAAGCTGCACGTCTCCGCCTCGAGTGCTCTGGACACATCTGCCCAGGTCAGAGATGGTGGGCGAGGGGGGACTTGAACCCCCACGGGTGTTACCCCACAGGAACCTGAATCCTGCGCGTCTGCCAATTCCGCCACTCGCCCGAGTGGAAGCGCCGAGGCTAGCCAGGGCCAGGCGCGGGTGCCAAGGGAGATGCGGCCGGCCGGCGACGGATGGCGGGCCAGCGCAGGTACGCCCCGGCACGGGCGACGGCCTCGAGGGGGCCCATGGTGAAGAACCGGAACCAGACGACGGCCAGCCCGACCTGCACGACCCAGAGGGCCACCGCCAGCGCGACGGACGCGCCGATGCCGAGGTGGTCGCCCAGGCCGAGGCCGTATCCGTTGAACACCACAGAGGCGACCAGCGACTGGCTCAGGTAGACGGTGAGCGACATGCGCCCGGCGGGGGCAATGGCGCCGAGCACCCGGCGCAGCGGCCGCACCTCTCCTGCCCGCAGAACAACCCCGGCCCAAAGCAGGGCCATGGCCGGCCCGAGCAGCGAGTACAGCAGCCAGCTGGCCGAGCTCCGGCCCGCGTCGCGGGAGCCGAAGGCGGTGTCGCCGATGAGCCAAGCCGCCGGCACCGAGAGGGCCAGCCCCGCCAGCCAGAGGGGCACGATGCCGGACCGGAGCCACCGGGGCCACCGGCGGGGATCGACCCACTCGACACGGGCCGTGGCCATCCCGAGGCACATCATCCCGGCCACGGTGCCGCCCACCGAGAGCAGGCCCAAGGGAAAGCTCACGGCCAGGTCGCCCGCCCGCTGGCCCACGACATCGACGAAGCTCCCGTCGCCGTAGACGCGGGCATCGGCAGCCAGCTCGCGCAGCCCGTCGGCTCGCAGGGCGGCCTCGCCGCGGCCCTCGGGGTCGGTCAGCACCGCGGCGAGGGCGACCAGCCCGGTGGTGAAGAGCGACTGGGCCACGATCAGCCCCACGCCGAGCCCGGCCAACCATGCGGGCCGCAACGGGCGGACCAGCAGCAACGGGACCCCGATGACGGCGTAGGCGGTGAGGATGTCGCCGTCGAAGAGGAGCAGGCCGTGGGCCAGCCCGAAGGCCGCTAGCACCACCGCCCGGCGCAACCACGGTCCGACGACCGAGCGGCCCCGGACCCGAGTGCGAGCCTCCTGCACGGCGAAGCCCCAGCCGAACATGAACGAGAACAGCGGGTAGAACCGGCCCTCGGCGAGGGCGGAGACCCCGACGGTGAGGGCGTCGACCTCTCCGCCCAGCCGCCCTCCGGCGGCCGCCAGGTTGGGTCCGACCCCCCGACGGTACGCGGCCACGTTGACCACCACGATGCCGAGCAGGGCCACGGCCCGCAGGGCGTCGACCATCGGCTGGCGATCGCCCTCGGCCACCGGGGCGGCTGCCTCACCGGCGCTCGGCGGTCCGGGCGCGGGGGGCGGGGACGGGGCCCAGGCGGGGTGCACGGCCCCATCATCGCCGAGGTCACCGACGCCACCCGGGCGGGGGCGAGAAGTCGCGGCCGGTCCCGCCGGTATCGTCTCTCCTCGTGAGCGAGCGCTGATGGGGCTGAAGGGGTTCGAACGGCGGCTGGAGCAAGCCGTGGAGGGGACGTTCTCGCGCGTGTTCCGCTCGGGCCTGCGCCCGGTCGAGATCGGCCGGCGTCTGACCCGGGAGATGGACATCAACCGGTCGATCGACGTGCGAGGCC
>NZ_DATLXO010000031.1:0-2673 GCF_035575815.1 Iamia sp. | reverse complement strand
GGCGTCGGGACCGTTCGGCCAGGCGGCCCGCACCACCTCGGGCGGGCACTCCTTGGCCAGCAGGTCGCGCAGCGCATCGCGCAACGCGGTCTGGTCCTCGGTGAAGGCGAAGCGCACGGACTACTTCCGGGGGAGGCCGAGAACGCGCTCGGCGGCGATGTTGCGCTGGATCTCGTTGGTCCCGGCGTAGATCGGACCCGAGAGGGCGAACTGCCACCCCTTCGTCCACGGCCCGTCGAGCTCGGCCTCGGGTCCGAGGATGTCGAGCGCGGTCTCGTGGAGGGCGACGTCGAGCTCGGACCACCAGATCTTGACGAAGCTCGAGGCCGCACCGCTCGGGCGGCCCTCGGCGTCGTCGGTGACGGTCTGGAGCGTCTGGAGCCGGTAGGCCTCGGCCTCCATCCAGCCCTGCACGACCCGGTCCCCGAGCACCGGGTCGACGGTGTGGGCCCGCTCCCGCCACAGCTCGACGAGGCGATCGGCGGTGGCGGTGAAGCGGCCCGGTGAGCGCAGGGTGAGGCCCCGTTCGGAGCTGGTGGTGGCCATGGCCACCGACCACCCGGCGCCCACCTCACCCAGCACGACGCCACCGGGGACGGCGTCGTCGGCCAGGAAGGCACCGTCGAAGAACACCTCGGCGAAGCCCTCGTCGCCGTCGAGGCGGCCGAAGCCGCGGACGGTGATGCCGCCGAGGTCGAGGGGGACGAGCAGGTAGGTCAGGCTCCGGTGGCGCTCGCCGTCGGGGTCGCTGCGGAACAGGCCGAAGAGGTGCGTGCAGAACGCACCCCGCGTGGTCCAGGTCTTCTGCCCGTCGAGCACCCAGCCGCCGCGCTCGTCGTCGCGCCGGGCCCGGCACGACAGCGACGCCAGGTCGCTGCCGGCGTCAGGCTCGGACCAGCCCTGGCACCACAGGTCGTCGCCGCGGGCCATGCGGGTGAGGACGTGAGCCCGCTGCTCGGCGGTGCCGTACTCGAAGACCGTGGGAGCCAGCAGGAAGATGCCGTTCTGGGTGATGCGGGGCGGAGCTCCGGCCCGGTAGTACTCCTCTTCGAAGATCAGCCACTCCCACCGGCTGGCGCCCCGACCGCCGTGCTCGGTGGGCCACGACACGACGGCCCAGCCGCCGTCGAAGAGTGCCCGCTCCCAGTCGAGGTGCTGGGCAAAGCCCTCCTCGGTGTCGCCGGAGAGGATGCGTCCACCGTGGCGCTCACGCCACGCGGCGAGGCTCGCGGTGAGCCAGGAGCGAGCCTCGGCGCGGAACGCCTCTTCGGTCGGCGACCAGGTCAGGTCCACGGGGCGACGATATCTGACGACCCGTCAGGCCTCGCCATCCATCCGTCCTTCAGCCGAACCGGTCGCGGTTCCCGTCGTCGGAGGCACGCCGATGGCGACCACTTCGGGTCCGGCTCGGGCGGGCGGGGCGCCAAGGGCGGCGAGGCGGGCGAGGGTGGCCTCGGCGTCGGCCATGATCCGATCGATGAGGGCGGCGACGGTGGGGATCTCGTCGATCAGCCCGGTGACCTGACCGGTGGGCAGCACGCCGACGTCGGGGTCGCCGTCGACGAGGGCCGCCTTGATGAGCATGGGCGCGTTGGCCGCCATGGCCAGCTGGGCGAGGGTGAGACCCTGGTTCCTCCGCATGGCCAGGCCCTCGGCGATCAGGTCCCGGGACGAGGTGCCGCTCAGCTTCCGGTAGGCGAACGCCTTCCCGACCGCCCGGGGCAACCGGGTGACGATGCTGGAGCCGATGAGGCGGTCGACCAGCTCGGTGCGGATCACCCGCTGCGGGGCGCCGTCGAGCGCGTCGGTCACGACCGTCTCGGTGACCTTGGCCGCCAGGTACCGCTGCTTGACCTCGTCGGGCACCCGGCTCTCGGCGCTCAGGAGGAAGCGGGTGCCCATGGCGATGCCGTCGGCGCCGTAGGCGAGGGCCGCGACCAGGCCCCGCCCGTCGTGGAAGCCGCCGGCACCGAGCACCGGGATCTCCGCGCCGACGGCGTCGACCACCTCGGGCAGCAGCAGGGTGGTGGGCACCGGACCGGTGTGGCCCCCGCCCTCACCCCCCTGGGCGATGACGGCGTCGACACCCCAGTCCAGCATTTTCTCGGCGTGGCGGCGGGCGCCGACGGTCGGCATGGCCAGCAGGCCGTGGTCGTGGACCCGGGCGATGATGTCCTTGCTCGGCGCCCCGGCGAAGGAGATGAGACGCACGCCCTGGCCGGCGACGACACGGATCCGGGCGTCGAGGTCGGGCTGGTCGGCCCGGAAGTTCACACCGAAGGGCGCGTCGGTCGACTCCTTGACCGCGCGCACCGCCCGATCGAGCTCGGTCTCGTCCATGGTGACCGCCGCGAGGATGCCGAAGCCCCCCGCGGCGCTCGTCGCGGCGGTCAGGTTGGCGCCCGACACCCACCCCATGCCGGTCTGCACGATGGGGTACCGGCACCCGAACAGCTCACAGACGCGGGTGGAGAGCACTGGGACCATGGACCGCGCAGGGTAGGCGAGACGGTCCCGGCGCCGTCGCGCGTCGGGCGAAGGCCGGGAGCGGCCGCAGGCGCCGCGCGAGCTCAGAAGGCCCAGGTGAAGGCGAAGACGACGTCGTCGTCGCGGGTGCGCGATCCGCCGGCGGCCTCGTAGAGGGCCATGGCCGCGTGGTTCGACCCGTTGGTG
>NZ_DATLXO010000030.1:0-14626 GCF_035575815.1 Iamia sp. | reverse complement strand
GGGGGGGGGGGGGGGGGGGGGGGGGGGGGGGGGGGGGGGGGGGGGGGGAGGAGGAGGAGGAGGAGGAGGAGGAGGATGGACCAGCGGGGCCGGTCTCGGGCGGCACGGATCCTCTGATGCCGGGAGAGGGGCCGGGGGAGGGGCCGGGAGAGGGGCCGGGGGAGGGGCGTTCGGAGCGTCCGCTCGTCGCGCGACTCGTCCCCGTGTTCGTGGTGGCCGCCGTCCTGCTCGCCGTCGCCGCCGGGGTGTTGGCCGTCCGCGACGGTGGTGGCGACGAGGAGGCCGGTGCGGGTCCCAGCACCAGCGTGTCCAGTGTCGGTCCGGCGTCGGCGGACGAGGCCCCGTCGAGCGGGCCCCCGTCGACCGACCCTGGCGCCGACGCCGACGTTCCTGCGACCGGGGGCATCGCCCTGGCCGAGGCCGACGTCGCCCTCCCGTTCGACACCGACGGGCCCCTGCCCCCCGCCGGCCCCGCCGGCGAGTGGGTGCCGGGCCGCGGCGACTGGGGCGTGGTCGACGGTCAGGTGGTTGTGGCCGCGCCGGGGGAGGATGAGGCCGTCACGTACTTCACCGCCCCCGGTCCCGACGTCGAGGCCCAGGTGACCCTGCCCTCGGCCAGCCCGGGCGCAGGGTTGGCGTTCCGGGTCGAGGACGACGCCAACTACCTCGCCTGGGTGATAGCCCCTGACGGCGGCCGGGCCGTCCTGATCCGGGTCACCGATGCCCGCCAGGTCGTCCTGCTCGACTCCGAGCCGATCGACCTCGCGCCGGGGGTCCGCCTCGGCGTCCGGACGACGGGCGCAGCGCTCGTGCTGCTCGTTGATGGTCGGGTCGTGGCCTTCGCCTCCGACGACGAGTCCCGGTCGGCCCCCGGGGTGGGCCTCGCGGTCATCGGCACCGACCAACCTCCCGTCTTCGACGACGTGGGCGCGATCTTCCGAGACTGAGCGGTCCTCGACGTGCGTGCTCGCCGCGACAGCCGCGGGACGGGGGGCCCGGGCGCCCGCACTAGGTTGTCCTACCCGGGACCGGCGAGGAGGGTTGGGGATGAGGACGGGCGATGGTGACGGCGAGGAGCGTCGGCGCGCCATCGAGATGGTGCTCGAGCGGCGGCCCGACATGGACTTCGAGGAGCTGCTCGACATCCTGGGCGAGCTCGGGATCGAGACCGACGAGCCGACGCTGGTCGCCGACCTCAACGCTCTCGGCTACGACGTCGACGAGGCGGACACCGCTGAGGACGCGCAGGACCCGGCCGACGTGGCGATGGTCGCCGGGGCCACGGCGGGCGGCCGGGAAGCCGCCCCGTCCGGCGCCGTCAGGCCTGATCCGGCCCCGTCAGCCACGGGACCGAGTGCGCTCGGTGGCACCGACGCCTTCGCCGACGGTCCCGAGCCGGTCGCGGCGCAGGGGCGTGGGTTCGCCCGTTCGGCCAACCCCACCGTCGTCGTCGCCGTCGCGGTCGTGGTGGTGGCGCTGCTCATCGCCGGGTTCCTGGCCCTCTCGGGCGGCGACGACGACGAGACCGCCGCCGAGGAAGGCGATGACCCGACCGCCGAGGCGCCCCCCACCACGGCGGCCGTGCCGCAGCGGGTGGCCCCTGCGGGCCCCGGCTCCGACCCTGCGCTCGCCGGCGACGAGCTCCGCGGCGACGACTTCGAGCGCGAGGGCCCGGGGCTGGGCGACTTCCCCGGCGTCGGTCCCTGGGAGGCGCTGGGGGGCGAGTGGCAGCTGGCCGAGGGTCGCGTCTCGCTCACCGGGCCGTCGCAAGAGGTCGGCAACGTCGTGGTCTTCGACTCGGCCAACGCTGACGTGCGAGCCCAGGTGCTGTTGGTCTCCCCCACCAACACTTCGGGGCTCGCCTTCCGGGTGCAGGACGAGGGCGACTTCTACCTGTGGGGCACCGCCCCGGAGTTCGGCTCCATCGCGTTGTCGCACGTCGTCGACGGCGTGAGCGAGGTGCTCGTCGACAGTGGGCTCGCCGACAGCGGCGGCGGCATGCCGACCCTCGGCATCCACATCGTCGGCTCCACCGTCGAGCTGCTCCACGAGGGCGTCGTGGCCGGCACCTACGACGACCTCCCGCCGGCCGAGGGCCGCACCCGCATCGGCCTCGGCATGGCCGCCGGCGATGGGAACCCCGTCTTCGACGACGTCGCCTTCAAGCCCGGCGCCTGATCGCGACCGGGCCGGTGCGGGTCAGCGCCCTGCCAGGTCGATCAGTGCCGGGCCCAGGAACTCCTCGGCGACGGTGATGGCGGTGTCCGTTGTGAGGTGGATCCCGTCGGGCCGCAGGCCCCGATCCATCTGCCCGCCGGGCTGGGCTTGGAGGTAGCCGCGATAGTCGATGAGCTCGACGTCGTCGTGGGCGGCGGCCAGGTCGCGCCCGAGGTCGTTGTAGCGCTCGATGCGTGCAGGGTCGGACTCGGGCTTCGGGGTGGCCGACGACCGGCCCCCCCGGACGCCGACCTCGATGTCGGGCACGATCACGAAGGCCATGCGGGCGCCGCCGCCCGTCAGCCGTTCGTGGACCCGCTCGAGCTCGTCGCGGAGCCGGTCCCGGAAGGCCTCGTCCTCGATGGTCAGGAACTCGTCGCTGCCGGGCAGCCGATAGGCCGCGGTCTCCCACGAGCCGGCCATCAAGACCGCCAGGTCGAGCCCTCGGGCGCCCTCGGTGTACTCCGCACCGAGGCCTGCGCACGTCTCGCTGATGTCGTCGGCCGCTCCGGCGTACCTTCGCTCGCCGTCGCTGATGAGCCCGCACCCGAGGCGGGTGGCGCCGGTCCTCACCCGAAGGTCACCGGTCGACCGGGCCCACGTCGCGGTGCCGAGGACGGTCGTCAGCGCGGTCGAGTCGCCGAAGAACGCCACGCTGGGCGCCCCGGGCTTCACCGGCACCTCCGGCGTGTCGATGATCTCCTGGAGGCTGCGCGCGCCCTCGTTGATGCGGATGAGGTCGCGTCCCGCAGGGGCGAGGGTGGGGATGGCGACCAGCACGACGACGAAGGCGGCCAGGGCGGCGAAGGCAGGTCCGGGCGGCGCGCCGAGCCAGTGGGCCTCACCGCTGCGGACCGGGCGCTCGAGCAGGGTGTAGCTGAGCGATGCGAGCCCCACGGTGACGGCGGTGCCGAGGGCGAAGGCGGCCCACAGCGGCAGGTCGAGGCGGGCGGGGGAGAGCCACTGGAAGATCGGCCAGTGGAACAGGTAGACGCCGTAGGAGATGAGCCCCAGGCTCCGCAGGGGCGCCCAGCACAGCAGGCGCTTCAGGGGCCCCGGCGCCCGCCCCCCGGTGATGAGGGCGACCGAGAGCAGAGCGTAGAGCCACAGCCCACCCCGGCCCAGCCACTCGCTGGCCTGGGGCACGAGGGCCCAGCTGGCGAGGGTCAACCCGGCTGCCGCCCACCCGAGCACCTGGACCGCTGCTCCCCGGGGTCGTCCGAGGCCCGGGCGGTCGCGGGCCAAGAGGGCCAGCATGACCCCGGCCAGCAGCTCGACCGCCCGGGTGTCGGTGCCGTAGTAGACGCGGTCTGCGCCGTCGCCCCTCTGCAGCACCAGCGAGACCAGCATCGAGGCCACGATCAGGCCGGCCACGAGACCGGGCAGCGCCCGGCGGGGGTTTCGCAGCCTGGTCGCCCCGACGACGAGCAGGGGCAGGAACAGGTACATCTGCTCCTCGATGGCGAGGGACCAGAAGTGCTGGACGAGCGAGGGCGCCTGGAACAGGTCGCCGTAGCTGCGCCCGTCGACGATGAAGCGCCAGTTCGCGACCTGGGCCACGGCGCCGAAGAGGTCGCCCCGCAGGCCGACGACCTCCTCCGGGGCGAAGGCGAAGCGGGCCAGCACCATGACCCCGAGCAGCGTCAGCAGCGAGGCCGGCCACAGTCGCCGGGCGCGCCGCACCCAGAAGCGCCGGAGCGAGATGCTGCCGCTGCCGTCGTGCTCGGCCATCAGGACACTGGTGATCAGGAAGCCCGAGAGGGTGAAGAACGTCGAGACCCCGAGGTAGCCGCCCTTGGCCCAGGAGAACCCGGCGTGGAACAGCACGACCGCGGCCACCGCCGCGCCTCGTAGCCCGTCGAGGGCGGGCTCGTACGCGAGGGTCCGTTCGGGTCCGGTCGAGGGGCTCGTCCGGGTCCGGACGACCCGCCGGCGACCCACCGTCGACGGCGGGGAGATGGTGCTCGCACCGACCGGCGGCGGGGGATCGATCGCGGTCGAACCTGCGCCACCAGCGGCCGACGTCTCGACTGGCTTCACGAGTCCCTGCTTCCTCGATCGGCCCGGCCCGGTGGGCCCTGGCGCCCCGCTCGCATGGCACGCGGACCGTAGCACCAGCCCCGCGGGCGGAGCCGAGCGAGGGTGCTCCGGCGGTTACAGTCGGCGCGCTGTGGACGAGGAGACCGAGCGCGGTGCCGAACACTCCGACCGGGAGGATGAGGGCCCCGCTCGGACCATCCGCCGCCAGGTGAAGACGGCGCCTCGCACCGGCGACGTCGCCCCCCCGCCCGAGCGCGAGCCCGATCAGGAGGTCGATCGTGGGCGTGGGGTGGATCCCGAGCGCGAGCGCAGGCTCGAACCTGTGACCGACGACGCCGACCGCAGCGAGCGAGCGTTCGCGGAGCCGCGGTCGACGGTGGCCGACGACCCCGATCCGGCGGTCGGCTCCTCGCTTCCCGCCCGACCACGGCGCCGGGGCCGAGGGCCGATCACCGGATCCCTGGCGCCGTACGCCGGGGTCCTCACCGTGGTGTGCCTGCTGCTCGTCGTGGCCATCATCGCCCTGGTCGTCGTGGTGATCGGGGCCCGGCAGCCCAACATCGTCGCCAGCACCGACCCTCAGGTCGTCGACTCCTTCGACCGGTCCGATGCCGACTCGCTCGGCGATGCTCCGGACCTCGGACCTTGGGAGGCGATCGGCGCCTGGGGCATCGTCGGGGGCACCGCCTACCTGCGCGAGCCGCCGTCGGGCGACCCCCGGGGCTTCGCCCTCCTGCCCGGCGAGCACGAGCGGGTGCGGATCGCGGCCACGCTCCGCGGCCTCGACGGCAACGGTGGGCTGGTCGCCCGCTACCAGGACCCCGGCGACCACCTCGCCCTCTACCCGGTACCGACCGCCGGCACCTGGCGGATCAGCATCGTGGTCGACGGCGAGGAGGTCGTCAGCCAGGACGTCGGGCTGGTCGACACCGACGACGGGGCCCGCGCCGAGCTGGTCGTCAACGACGCGACTGCGTTCGCCCTCATCGACGGCCAGGTGAGGGGCCGCATCCCCGTCGACCCCGCCCCTGACACCGGCCGCGCCGGGGTGACTGCGAGCCTCGAGGCCGGTGGCTCGACGCGCTTCGACGAGGTCGCCCTGGAGACCCCTTGACCGCCACGCAGGACCTCCCGTCGCCGACCACCGCCGACGGGCGCGCACCGGAGCGCCGAAGCCCCTCCCCGCTGGGCGTGACGCCGGCGACACTGCGCTTCTGGGTACCGGTCGCCGTGATCGCGCTGCTGGGGCTGGGCCTGCGCCTGGCCGTGATCCAGGCGGTGCCCACCTGCGCCGACTTCCAGACCAGTGCCGACGGCTGTCTGAGCGTGTCGACCGACTCGGGGGAGTACCTCCTCGGCGCCGAGTACCTGGCCGCCGGCAACGGCTACGTGCTGCTCCACAACGTGGAGAGCGAATCGGCCCACCACCCTCCGGCGTTCGTGACCTACCTGGGTCTCTGGTACCGAGCCGGCGTCGAGAGCCCCGAGGGCCTCCGCCGGACAACCGCCGTGCTCAGCCTCTTGACCGTGGCCCTCATGGCCTCGGTGGCCCGCAGCGTGGGAGGCCGCCACGCCGGCTGGGTGGCGGCCGGTTTCGGTGCGCTCTACCCGGCGCTGTGGGTGAACGACGTCGTGTTGATGTCCGAGTCGCTGTACCAGGTGCTCGCCGCCCTGGTGCTCGTCGCCGGCTACCAGATGTGGCGGCGGCGGAGCCTGCTCTCCGCGGTGGGTCTCGGCGTCGCGGTCGGACTGGCGGCCCTCACGCGATCGGAGGGCGCACTGCTCGGGCCTCTGATCGCGTTCCCCCTGGCGATCGGTATGGTCGAGATCAGCCGGTGGCGGCGTCTGGCGATGGTCGTGATGGTCGGGGCCGTGTCGGCTGCGCTGGTGGCGCCGTGGGTGCTGCTCAACCTCTCGCGGTTCGAGCGCCCGGTCACCATGACGACCACCACCGGCCAGAGCCTCTTCCTGACCAACCAGCCCGATACATACTACGGCGAGCGCCTCGGCTCGAAGTCGGGATACCCCCTCCTCCTCGGGTCGAGCGCGCGTGCGAAGATCGACGACGCTGACGAGTCCGATGTCGACACCCGGTTGCGGGCCGAGGCGACCGAGTTCCAGCGCGAGAACGTCGGGCGGCTGCCGGTGGTGGTCGCGGCGCGTGTCGGTCGCGTGTGGGGCCTGTACGAGACGCAGTCCATGGTGCGCGACGACCACCTCGTCGAGGGCCGGCTCAAGACCCCGTCGCGGCTCGTGTGGTGGGCCCACTACCTCGGCCTGCCCCTCGCCGCCGGCGGCGTGGTGGTGCTGTGGCGCCGGGGCTTGCCGATCAGCCCCTTGATGGCGTTGGTCGCCACCGCGACCTTCACCGCGGCGGTGAACTTCGGGCTGACCCGCTACCGGGCGGGGGCCGACGTGACGGTGTGCATCGCCGCGTCGGTCGCGCTCGTGAGCTTGGCTCGCGCCGCGCTCGGGCGGTTGGGCCCGACGCGAGGCGCCCGCCCGACGCCGGGCTGAGCGGGGCCGATGCCCGTGCCCGCCGGACCTCGGCCTGCCGGACCACCGACCGTCGGCCGACCCTCGGTGCGGATCATCGGGGGCGGCCGGGCCGGGCGTTCGCTGGGCGCGGCCCTCGGCGCGGCGGGGTGGCGCCTGGAGGGCTACCTCGGGCGCGACGACGATCCCCGCGTCGCGGCGGAGGGGGTCGACCTGCTGGTCATCGCCACGCCCGACGCGACCGTGGGCGACGTCGCGTCGCGGGTCGAGCCGGTGGCGTCGACCGTCGTGGTCCACATCTCCGGGTCGCTCGGGCTCGACGTCCTCTCACCCCATCCCCGCCGCGCGTCGGTGCACCCGCTGGTCCCCCTCCCGGATCCGGACGTCGGCGCCACCCTGCTCCGCGGCGCGGTGATGGCCGTGGCCGGTGACCCCATGGCCCGGGAGGTGGTAGGCGCCCTCGGCGGTCGGCCCGTCGAGGTGCCCGACGAGCACCGCGCCGCCTACCACGCCGCCGCATGCATCGCCTCCAACCACCTCGTCGCCCTGCTCGGGCAGGTCGAGCGGGTCGCGGCCCCGGTGGAGGTGCCGCTCGACGCGTTCCTGGGCCTGGCCGCGACCACGCTCGACAACGTCGCCCGCCTCGGGCCCGCCGCCGCTCTCACCGGACCCGCGGCCCGGGGCGACGACGCCACCCTCGAGCGCCACCGGAGCGCCCTCGCCCCCTCCGAGCGACGGGCCTACGACGCGCTGGCGGCCGAGGCGCGCCGGTTGTCGGGGCGGGGTGGCACCGGGCGGGGCGCCGCGGTCGATGCCGCCGACGACCGACCGGAGGGCTGAGCCGACGTGCAGACGGTGACGACCATCGCCGAGGTGCGGGCCTTCGCCGAAGAAGCCCGCGCTGGCGGCGGCGCCGTGGGGTTCGTGCCCACCATGGGCTACCTCCACGAGGGCCACGCCTCGCTGATGGCCGCGGCCCGGGCCGAGTGCGACCGGGTGGTGGCGAGCGTGTTCGTGAACCCGCTGCAGTTCGGCGCCGGGGAGGACCTCGGCGCCTACCCGCGTGACATCGAGCGCGATACGGCCCTCGCCGCCGCGGCGGGCGTCGATCTGCTCTTCGTGCCCGGTGCGGCCGAGATGTACCCCGGTGCCGTGGTCACGAGCGTGCGCGTGGCCGAGATCACCGACCGCTTCGAGGGCGCGACGCGCCCCGGCCACTTCGCCGGCGTGGCCACCGTCGTGGCCAAGCTCTTCGCCATCGTCGGCCCGTGCTCGGCCTACTTCGGCGAGAAGGACTGGCAGCAGGTCTGCGTGGTCCGGCGCATGGCGGCCGACCTCTCCCTGCCGGTGCGGGTGGTGGCCTGCCCCACGAGCCGCGAGCCCGACGGGCTGGCCCGCTCGAGCCGCAACGTGTACCTCACCGACGACGAGCGGTCGGCGGCCCCGGTCCTGCGTCGCGCCCTGCAGGCCGGTGCGGACCTCGTCGCCGCGGGGGTGCGCGACGCGGCGCGGGTCGAGGCGCGGGTGGCCGAGGCGGTGGCGACCGAGCCCCTCGTCGTCCTCGACTACGTCGCCGCCGTCTCCGCCGACACCCTCGCCCCGCTCGACCCCCTCGTCGGCGAGATCCGCCTGCTCGTCGCCGCTCGCGTCGGCCGCCCCCGCCTGCTCGACAACATCGGCCTCACCGTCCCCGCCTGATGGGCCGCCGTGCGGTCGACCCCAACCATCGAACTGGTCGCGGTTCCCGTCCCTCCAGGGACGGATGTCGCGACCAGTACGAGGGGGCGGGGCACGGGGCGAGGTTGTGGGAGGCGGGCCGCGCCGGGGAGGATGGAGGGAGTTGCACCGACAGGGGGGTGACCGGTCCGCCGGCGCCCACCACCAGAGGAGCCCAATGTGCGCCGTCGCATGATGAAGTCGAAGATCCACCGCGCCACCGTGAGCGACGCCGACCTCCACTACGTCGGTTCGGTCACCGTCGATCGCGACCTCATGGATGCCGCCGACCTGATCGAGTTCGAACAGGTGGCGGTCGTCGACATCGACAACGGCGCCCGCCTCGAGACCTACGTCATCGAGGGCGAGCGGGGCTCGGGTGCCGTTTGCCTCAACGGGGCCGCGGCGCGCCTCGTCGCCCCCGGTGACAAGGTGATCGTCATCAGCTACGCGGAGTACTCCGAGGCCGAGCTGGCGGCCTACGCCCCGCGCATCGTGCACGTCGACAGCGCCAACGGCATCGTCGACGAGGACACGGCCCGCTCCCTCGCCGCCTTCGACGCCCCGGCCCCCCGCCGCTACGTCGAGGTCGCCGCCCCCGCCCGCTGACGGGCGTCGTGAGAAGCCGCCTCCGATTCGGCGAACTGGTACGTCACCCGGGTGCGGGAGCCCCCAGATCGCGTACCAGTTCGAGGTTCGTCTCGGGATCGAGCTTCGACTGGGGTCCGGAGCGACGGTGCGGGCCGTCGGGCGCCAGACTGCTCCCATGAGCGACACCGCCCCGGAGCTCGACCTGCTCGTGTTGGGCAGCGGGGTCGCCGGGCTGTCCGCAGCGGTGCGGGGGGCGGATGTCCACAACATGCGCGTCGGCGTCCTGACCAAGGGTGAGCTTCCCCAGGCCACCACCCGCTGGGCCCAGGGCGGGGTCGCCGCCGTGCTCCACGACGATCCCGACTCGACCGATCTCCACCTGGCCGACACCCTGGCCTGCGGCGCAGGACTGTGCGACACCGATGCCGTGCGGGTGCTCGTCGACGAGGGGCCGTCCCGCGTCTTCGACCTCATCGCCCTGGGCGCCGCGTTCGACCGTGACCCCGACGGCACCCTGCAGCTGGCGCGCGAGGGCGGCCACAGCCAGCCCCGCGTCGTCCACGCCGGCGGGGCGGCCACGGGGGCCGAGGTCGAGCGGGCCCTCGTCGTCGCCGTGCAGCGGAGCGCCGCCGCGCTCTACGAGGACCACTTCGCCGTCGACCTGGTCACCGAGGGCGGCCGGTGCCGGGGGGTCACCGCCGTCGCCCCTGACGGCCGCTCGGTGACCGTCCGTGCCGCCAACGTGCTCGTCACCACGGGCGGCGCCGGGCAGCTCTTCGCCGTCACCACCAACCCCCTCGAGGCCACCGGCGACGGTATCGCCATGGCGTTGCGCGCCGGCGTGGCGGTGGCCGACATCGAGTTCGTCCAGTTCCACCCCACGGCCCTGCACCACGAGGCGATGCCCCGGCCGCTGCTCTCCGAGGCGCTTCGGGGCCACGGTGCCACGTTGCGCGACGGGCGCGGTGAGCGCTTCGTCGACGAGCTCTCACCCCGCGACGTTGTCAGCCGGGCCGAGCTCGAGGTGATGGTCGCCCAGGGGATCGACCACGTGTTCCTCGACGCCCGCGAGCTCGAGGACTTCGCCGCCCGCTTCCCGACCATTCACACCGCCCTTCGCGAGGTCGGCCTCGACGCCACCCGTGACCTGTTGCCCGTGGCGCCGGCCGCCCACTACACCTGCGGCGGCATCGTCACCGACCTCGACGGCTCCAGCTCGTTGCCGGGCCTATGGGCGGCGGGCGAGGCGTCGTGCACCGGCGTCCACGGGGCCAACCGCCTGGCCTCGAACTCGCTGCTCGAAGGCATGGTGTTCGGGCCGCGGGCCGTCGAGGCCATCGAGCGGGGCCAGGTCGGCGCGACGGCCACCGGGGCGATGCGCTCCGTGCTCGGCGCCGACCTCGATGGCGCGCCCGTCGGGCCCGGCACCATCGGCGGGCGGCTGATGGCCCGGCCGGAGCCGATCCCGCCGGCTGCCGGGCTGCCCACCGAGGGCTGGGACAAGCTGCGCGACGGCTTGCAGAGGGCGATGAGTGCGGGGGCCGGCGTCGTGCGCGATCGGGAGACCCTTGCGGCCGGCGGTCTGGTGGCCGACGGGGCCGCCGCCGCGGTGGCCGCAGTGGCCGGCACCGGGGCGGTCCCGTCCACCGCGGCCTGCGAGATGGCCAACCTGGCCGAGGTGGCCCGGGCCCTGGTGTCCGCGTCCGGCGCCCGCACCGAGAGCCGGGGCGCCCACAGCCGCCGGGACCACCCCGCCACCGACCCCGCCCAGCGCCATCGCATCTTCCTCGCCTGATCGGAAGGAGTGGGCGAGGATGAGGCGATGACGGACGCACCGGCGACGTACCGCTTCTACGACGACCTGGCTGTCTGGTGGCCGCTGATCTCCCCGCCCGAGGAGTACGCCGAAGAGGCCGCGTACACGGCGTCACTGATCGCTACCGCAGCCGTCCCCGTCCGCGAGGTGCTCGAGCTCGGCAGCGGCGGCGGCCACAACGCGGTGCACCTCAAGGCCGACCTGGAGCTGACCTTGGTCGACCTCTCCGACGAGATGCTCGCCGCGTCCCGGGCGCTCAACCCCGAGTGCACTCACCACCAGGGCGACATGCGCACCGTCCGGTTCGATCGCCCGTTCGAAGCCGTGCTGGTGCACGACGCCGTCGACTACATGGTGACCGAGGCCGACCTGCGGCTCGCCGTCGCCACCGCCTTCGTCCACTGCCGGCCGGGTGGCGTCGCCGTCTTCGTTCCCGACGCCACCCGGGAGACCTACGTCGACGACACTGACCATGGCGGCCACGACGGTCCCGACGGGCGCGCCGTCCGCTTCATGGACTGGACCTGGGACCCCGACCCGACCGACTCGTGGGTCCTCACCGAGTACGCCTTCCTCCTGCGCGACCCCGACGGCACCGTCCACTCCGTGCACGAGACCCATCGCCTCGGCCTCTTCGGCGCGGAGGAGTGGCTCGGGATCCTGTCCGACGCCGGCTTCGTCCCTCATGCGGTCACCGAGGAGACCACCGAGGATCGGACGCCCCGCCAGATCTTCGTGGCCCACCGTCCGAGCCCCGAGCCCGGCGCCGAGCGATGAGTTCCGCCCTGCTGATCGGTCTTCCTGCGGTGACCGATCACCACCCGAGGAGAGCGACCTGATGAGCAACCCGGACCTGGAACCGGCGGCCCGACGCATGGCCGCTCTGATCGGCGGCGTCTCGGACGAGATGCTCGACCGGCCGACTCCGTGTCCCGACTACCGGCTGGGCGACCTCGTCGAACACGTCGTCGTCCACCACTTCGCCACCAAGGCCGGGTTGCGCCAAGCCGTGGACGACGCCGTGCTCACCGCGTTCGAGGCCGCCCTGGCCGCCGTCGACACCCACGGCGCCCCGGCGGAGGTCAGCGAGAGGCTCAACCAGGCCGTCGCCGGCATCATCGGTGGTGACCGGGCGGTAAGCGACTACCTCGGCCGCAGCCTGTTCGAGGCCACCGGCGCCAGCCAACGGCTCTTCGACGCCCTGACCAATCTGGTGACCGCCGGGCTCGACGACCTGGAGGAGGCCGGCCTCGTCCGCCCGGGGACCGACCGCACGTGGCGGGCCTACACCGTGCTGTTCATCGTCCTGGGGCCGATCGTGCTCAGCCGGCAGCTCGAGGCCCGCCTCCGCACCGATGCCTTCGCCCCCGATGTCGTGAGCGCCCGGAGCGCGGCCAACATCGACATCCTCCAACACGGCCTCTTCACCCCCGACGACCCCCGCCCCCGGATGTAGGCCGCAGCGGTCATCGTGGTCGGTCCAGGACGCACCGTCATGGCCGCAGAGGTCCGCGCCGCCCTTGGGTCGTCGTTCCTACCGGCCTCGACCGTTCACCCCACGGGCCCCGAGCCCCGGCCCCGCGGCACGTGTGATTCGACATCGCCGCATGACACCTTCTGAAATGGAACGATAAGATTCCGTTAGTGCACCCTTTTCCACTCGTCCGCACCGAGGCGCAAGCTCGCCTGCTCGCAGTGCTGTTCGAGCACCGCGGCGTCAGCCGACCACTTGGCCAGCTCGCCCGCCGCGCCGGCGTCCCCGGTCCGACTGCGAGCAAGGAGGTGGCACGGCTGGCCCGCATGGGGCTCGTCACCACCGAGGCCATGGGGCGCATGAGGATCGTCAGCGCCAACTGGGACCTCCCCTGGGCCGATGAGCTGGCCCGCATCCTCGACCAGACCGTGGGTGTGGTCGCACAGATCGAAGGTGCCCTTGCGGAGGTTGGCGGCGTCGACGAGGCCTTCATCTTCGGCTCGTGGGCCGCGCGTCGGGCCGGCACAGCCGGACCCCCCCCTCACGACATTGATCTGCTCGTCATCGGTGATGCCGACTACGACGACCTCCGCACCGCCATGAGGGATGTCGAGGAGCGGGCGGGGCTGTTCGTGGATCCCACGGTCGTCGACGCACCGCGGTGGAGCGCGGCAGAGGATCCGTTCGTCGTGACCGTCAAGGAACGTGAGCTGGTGGCGCTGCGCGTGCCCAGGGCCGCGAGACCATGAGCACGCCCCAGGGCGAACCCGACCAACCGCCCCGATCGGCCTGGCTCACCGAGATGCTCGCCGAGCAGAAGGTCAGCAGGGTCGGGATCCAGCGCGGGCGGGCAGGCGATCTACTCACCCAGGCGAGGCGCCACGTCGATTCGGCTGACCGTCTGGCCACGGAAGACCCCACCCTCGCTCTCGCTGCGTGCCACGACGCGATCCGCAAGGCGATCGACGCTCACGCTGGCGCCCTCGGCTATCGGATCCAGAACAGACCAGGTCACCACCGAACGGTCCTGGAGTATGCCCGACACCAGCTCGATGAGGTGATCACGTCGGCCGAGGTCGACGAGGCGGACAGGCTGCGGCTCCGCCGGCACAAGGCCGAGTACGGCGAGATCCTCTCCGGCGCCTTGGGCGAGCCCGAGATCCGTCGCTACATCGATGCCGCTCGACGGATGGTCGTCGCCATCACCGGGGCGGTGGCGACGGTCTAGCCGGGCCGGCCGGGCAGCGCCGGCTCCACCCCCGCTGATGCGGATCGCCTGCGTGACATCGCGGCGTGCCGCCCGGCGATCACGTGGAGCTGCGAGCCCAGCCACCGGTAGGGGTCCCGGCGGCCCGCCTGATCCTCGGCGTCGAGCAGCAGGGCGATCTCGTCACCGGCGGGGACGCCCATCTCACCGGGCACGGCGTCGTTGAACACGCGCACACCGAACCACTCGATCATCTCGAAGCCGGCGGCGCCCAAATCGACTTCGACGTCTTCGAGGCGGTCGGCGCGGGCGGCCACGCCGATCTCGTTCACGTAGGCGTCGGTCTCGAGCGACGCCAGGGCACCCGCCCAGTCGCGACGGAGACCGGGCCGCATCGCCAGGGCGTGCCCGTTGCGGAAGGTGATCGACAGGCGTCCGTGCGGCGCCACGCGCGTTGCGAGCGCATCGATCGCGCTCGCCCGGTCGTCGAGGTACATGAGGAGGCCGTGGGCGCACACCAGGTCGAAGGTCCGGTCCACGAGCACGTGGTTGATCTGGGACAGCGATCCCGGCAGCAGCTCCACCTCGACACCGGCGGCCGCGGCCGCGGCGGACGCCCGATCGAGCAGCTCGGCGGACGGGTCGAGGCCGGTGACCTGGCATCCCCGGGCCGCCAGACGGACCGCCTGCGTCCCCTGACCGCACCCGACGTCCAGCACGGTCGCCCCCGGCCCGGCGTGAGGCGCCAGCTGTCGGGCGATCACCTCCTGGCGGATCACGTTGCGGAGGTTGCCCACCCGCTCGATCCAGAGGCGCTCACCCGCCCCGAAGTCGCCCACACGGGCATCATCCCACGATCGTCGCGAGCCCCTCGGATGCCCATCGTCGGTCGGTCGACCAGAAATTGCGTACCTGAGTCGCGCCGGGCCTGACGTTCCGCACTTCTCGGGGGCGTTATGCGCCCCCACTTGTCATGGCGTGGTGGGGGCGTTGGTGTAGGTGTCGGCGGGGATGCCGAGGAGGTCGAGGACTTGGTGTTGGAGGGGTGTGAGGGTGGGTTCGAAGTCTT
>NZ_DATLXO010000029.1:0-6556 GCF_035575815.1 Iamia sp. | reverse complement strand
GTCACGGCCAGCTCGGCCGCGTCGAGGATCGGGCCGACGTCACCACCGAGGGCGTCGTCGAGGACGGCGACCCGCTCGGGCACGCGCAGGACCTCGAAGAGATCCTCCTCGTCCCGGCCGAAGAGCTCGGGCAGGACCCGGTTGACGATCACCGCGGCCAGGTCGACCCGGGTCTCGGCGCGGAGCCGCTGCGAGAGCTCGATCGTCTCGTTGACCGGCATCTCCTCGGGGGCGGCGACGATGACCACACCGGTGCGCGCCGGATCCTCGAGCACGTCGAGCATCCAGGCCGTCTGGTTGCGCACCAGGCCGACCGACACCAGCTCGTTGATGCCCTTGGGGGCCGCGAGCTGACCGACGATGTGGCCGCTCGCCACCGAGTCGACCACCACCAGGTCGTAGTGCTCCTGAACGACCTCCCAGGCCAGCTTGCCGACGGTGAGGATCTCCTTCACGCCGGGAGCGGCGTTGGCGACGAAGTCGAAGGTGCGCGCCAGCGGGCCGATGCGGGCCACGAGGGGGAGCTTCAGCTGGAGGCTCAGGTACTCCTTCAACGACTCCTCGGTGTTCATCGACATGGCGAAGAGGCGCGGCTGCACCTCGGCGGGGGTGAACCCGGTGTGGGACGACTCGAAGAAGCCGGCCAGGCCGGCCTTGGCGTCGACCTCGCAGACGAGGGTGCGCTTCCCCTGCTCCGCGGCGAGCAGGGCCAGCCCGGCGGCGACCGTTGACTTGCCGACGCCGCCCTTGCCCGTGACGAACAGCAGTCGGCGGTCGAGCAGGTCGAGGGGCATCGGCCCGGGGTTCGGAGGCGGTGGCCGGACGGACAGGTGCCGGTGGATCAGCCCGCGAAGCCGATGCGGCGGTCGCTCGCCGCGGGACCGAGGTCGACGTAGGCGACCTTCTCGGCCGGCACGCCGACGCAGCGGCCCTTGCGGTCGGTGAGCCAGAGGACACCACCGCTCGAGAGTGCGGCCTCGACCTCCGCCTTGACCGAGTCCGCCTCCGCGCCGTCGGGGAGCTCCACCTCGAGCTCCTTGGCGGTGTAGGTGACTCCGATGCGGACGTCCACGGGGCTCTCCTCTGAGCGGGCGGCGGGCGGGGTCATCGTACCGAGGCGCGCCGACCCACCCCTCACTCCGGGCGGAGGGCTCCGGCGTCACCGGCGAGGGGGTCCTTGGCGGGGACGCTCTGCTGGCGGTCCATCATGTCGCCCATCACCATGCGGATGAACTCATCGGCCTCGTCGTCGAGGCCGCCCGCCACCCCGCCGTAGACCGCCGCGCTCGACGGCGTCTCGTCCGCATGCTCCTTGGCGTAGGCCACGGCCTCGGCCAGGTCTACGGTGAAGCGCTCGACCACGCCGGGCTGGGTCTGGGGGCGGGTGACGGCCATGTGGATGGCGTTCGGGTACTGCTGGCCGTTGAAGCGCCAACCCTTGCGGCGCATGGCGTCGTTGACGTGGTAGATGTCGAAGGCGTCGCTCGTGAAGCTGAAGCAGAACGTGGGGTCGCCCATGATCCGCAGCGCGGGGTGCGAGCGCACCGCCGCCTTCAGGGCATCGGCCGTGGAGAAGATCGCCCGGGCGTAGCCGAGGTAGCCCTCGCGGCCGATGCTGACCATCGCCGCCCAGGTGGAGGCGAGCATGCCGCCCGAGCGCGACCCGTCCATGCCCGGCGAGCAGTACTTCCCACCGGTCCAACCGGTGAGGAAGAAGTACTGGCTGTTGCGCAGCGCCTTGTCGCGGAACGACACGACCGAGGTGCCCTTCAGCCCGTAGCCGTACTTGTGGGTGTCGGCCGAGATGCTGGTGACGCCGGGCAGGCGGAAGTCGAAGGTGGGGATGTCGTAGCCCAGCTCCTGGCCCCAGGGGAGGATGAACCCGCCGAGGCAGCCGTCGACGTGGAGGCCGACGCCCCGCTCGAGGGCGAGCTCGGATAGCTCCCCGATGGGGTCGATGGTGCCGTAGCCGTAGTTGCAGGCGGAGCCGACGATGGCGATGGTGTTCCCGTCGATGAGCGCGGCCATGGCGGCCACGTCGACGAGGGTCGTCTCGGGGTCGATCGGGGCGTTGCGGACCTCGATGCCGAACAGGTGGCAGCCCTTGTCGAAGGCCGGGTGGGCGGTCTCGGGCTTCACCAGGTTGGGGGCGGTGATGTCCCGGGTCTGGCGGGCGTGGTCGCGGTAGGCGAGCACGGCATGGCAGATGCTCCCGGTGCCGCCGCTGGTGACGATGCCGGCGGGCTCGGTGTCGGTGACGGCCTCGGCGTGGAGCATGTCGAGGGTCATGGCGATGATCTCGCCCTCGAAGCGGGTGTTGCTGGGGCAGATGTCGCGCTGGAGCGCGTTGACGTGGGCGTACATCCCGAACGCCTCGTTGAGGAAGTCGTAGTGCTCGTGGTCGCCGCAGTACATGGTCCCCGAGCAGGTGCCCGACTCCCACGTCTCATCCTCAGCGGTGGCCATCTCCCGCAGCTCGGCCAGCACCTCGTCGCGGGGGCGCCCCATCTCGGGGATCCGCCGGTTGACTCCGTAGCGCTCGGCGTAGGGGTGGTCGTTGGCCATGTGTGTGTGGGTCCCTCCGAGGTGGTGTCCGCCAATCGTAGGCCGGCCCCCGAGCTTTGGACCCATGTCCGCCGCCACGGGGGACTTGGGGTCAGCTGGGCGCGACACGGGGCCCATGCCGCGGAGCTTGAGCATCGCCGCCTCCGAGCGCGGCCCGCTGCTCGGGCTCGACGATCAGAGGCGCAGCAGGTAGCGGAGCGCCCGCTCGATGTCGGCCAGTGCGGCGGGCGGGAGATGCCCCAGACGGGCGATCAGGCGGCGGTCGGACGCAGACGTGATGTCCTCGCACTTGGCGTAGCTGACCTCGTCGAGGCCCGTCCCGGGGTCGTCCAGCTCGATGTAGGACGGCAGCCCACGCCTCGCGGTGGTGACCGGGACGACGATCACCAGCCCGGCCGGGCCCTCGTTCATGGCGTCGTCGGAGACGATCACAGCCGGGCGGCGCCCCGCCTGCTCGTGCCCGACGGGATCGCCGAGATCGAGAAGCCAGACCTCGCCCCGCCGGGGCGTCAATACCCGCCGTCGGGAAGTGCTCTGGCTTCGAGGTTCCGTTCCGCCTCGATCTCAGCCCACGCCGACGCGTCGGAGCGGAGCCGGCCCCAGCCGTCGTTGAAGTCGGCGAAGAAGACGCGCCGCTCCAGGGCGTCGAGGGCGTCGTCGAGGACTGCGGTCATCGGCCGCTCCGTGCGGGCGGCGATGGCGGCGACGCGGTCACGTGTCTGCTCGCTGACCCGGATCGTCGTGCTCATGGGGCTGAGGCTACGTCCATGTCGATCTCTCCGTCTACCGAGCTGCAACAGGCTCGGGCGGACGTTCTGGCCACCCTGGTGCGCCGCACAGCCCGAGCAGGGTGGCAGTTTCGGGTTGGTCAGACGATCTTGAGCTCGCGGTGGTAGCGCCGGGTGGGGGCCAGGGAGACGTCGATGGTCTCAGCGATGGCGGCGAAGGCGGCGGCGGCCTCTCCGTCGGGGTCGGTGACCACGATCGGGCGGCCGCCGTCCGCGCCCTCTCTTAGCTCGGCGAGCAGGGGGACCTGGCCCAGCAGGGGTGCCTCGAGGCGCTCGGCGAGCTCCTCGCCGCCACCGGAGCCGAAGATCTCGTAGCGCTGGCCGTCGTCGCCGGTGAACCAGCTCATGTTCTCGATGACGCCCTTGACGGTCAGGTTGACCTTCTGGGCCATGAACCCGGCGCGTTGGGCCACCCGCTGGGCCGCGGGTTGCGGGGTCGTGACGATGTAGACCTCGGCCCGGGGCAGGAAGGAGGCCAGGGAGATGGAGATGTCGCCGGTGCCGGGGGGCAGGTCGACGATGAGGAAGTCGGGGTCGTCCCAGAAGACGTCGGTGAGGAACTGCTCGAGCGCCTTGTGGAGCATCGGGCCCCGCCAGATGACCGGCGTGTCCTCCTCGGCGAAGAAACCCATGGAGATGCAGCGCACGCCGTGGGTCTCGGGCGGCACGAGCATGCCGTCGATGACCGCGGGCGGGTGCTCGACGCCGAGCATGCGGGGAATCGAGAAGCCCCACACGTCCGCGTCGACCACGGCGACCGACTTGCCCCGCTGGGCGAGGGAGATGGCCAGGTTGGTGGTGACCGACGACTTGCCGACCCCGCCCTTGCCCGACGCCACCAGCAGCACGCGCGTGGGGCACTCGGGATCCGCGAAGCGGATGGCCCGGCCCTCGGCGTGGCCGTGGGCGGCCTGGCTGCCGGCGGTGGCGCCAGGGTCACCGTGGATGAGCTCGCGCACCGCGGCGCGCTCCTCGTCGGTCATGACCGTGAAGTCGATGTCCGCCCGCTCGAGCCCGTCGAGGGCGACGGCGGCCTCGGTGACCCGGTTGGTGATCTCGGCCCGCAGCGGGCAGCCGGCGATGGTGAGCGCCACCCGCACCGCCACGGTGGGGCCGTCGATGGCGATGCCCTTCACCATCCCGAGCTCGACGATGCTGCGATGCAGCTCGGGGTCCTGGACGGGACGCAGGGCCTCGAGGACATCGGCTTCGGTGGCGGGCACAGGGAGCTCCATGGGGGCAGTCGTACGCGAGGGCGTCCGGATCGCGCCGGAACGGTGCGTCGACCGCCCGAGGCGCCGACCGGAGCCTTCAGTAGGATACCGGCGTGCCCTCCGCACCCGGCAGCCCGCCGCTGTCCCCCACCGACTTCTCCTCCGCGGTCAGCGCCATCACCGCAAGCTTCGGTGACCCGACCCGCCGGCGCATCTACCTCCTCGCTCACGAACGGGCCGAGGGGGTCACCGCAGCCGAGGTGGCCACCGCGTGTCGCCTGCACCCCAACGTGGCGCGCCACCACCTCGACAAGCTGGCCGGCGCCGGGCACCTGGAGGTCACCGTCGACCGCACCGGCGGCGCCGGGGTGGGACGGCCCTCGAAGCGGTACCGCACCACCGCCGAGCAGGTCGAGCTCGACGTCCCCGTCCGCCACGACGAGGTGCTGATGGCCCTGTTGGGCCGGGCTCTCACCGAGCTCGGCCCCGAGCGGGCCGAGCGCGTGGCCGAGGAGGTCGGCGAGCACTACGGGCGAGCCATGGCCGACCGCATGGACGACGACGCTCCCCGCAGCGCCAAGGCCGCGCTCCACGCCGCCGCCGATGCCCTGAGCGCCCATGGGTTCGCGGCCCACGCCGAGGACACTCGCGGCGCGCTGCGGATCGTCTCGGAGCACTGTCCGTTCGGCAACGTGGCCATCGAGCACCCGGTGATCTGCGCCGTCGACCGGGGCATGGTCCGCGGCCTGCTCGCCACCCTTGCGGCCGACGCCGACGCCCGGCCCGAGACCATGGCGTCGCTCGCACGCGGCGACGTGGTGTGCATCACGGGCATCACGGGGTGACCTAGGTTGTGGGGCCATCTTCCGCCCCTAGGACCTCCATGCCCCGCCGCCTGACCCTCCTGGCCCCAGCCGTCAGCCTCCTCCTCGTCTTCGCCGGCTGCGGGGACGACGGCGACAACGTCAGCGCCGATACGACCACGACCGAGCAGCGCGACACGACCGAGGCCGAGACGACCGAGACCGATTCGACCGACGAGCCGAGCGAGACGACCGAGGACGAGACCACGACGGAGTCCTCGGCCCCCGACGGCACCACCGAGCCTGACGGCCCCGCACCCGCCGGGGAGGACGCCGAGTTCTGCGCCACAGAGGCCGCACTCGACGACATCGACGACGAGTTCGACCCCACCACCATCGAGGGGTTGAAGGCTGGCTACGTGGCGCTCGTCGAGGCCGCCCAGGGGCTCGGCGACGTCGCTCCCGACGAGATCGCCGACGACGTGGAAACCGTCCTCGAGGGCCTCGACGAGGTGGGTGTCCTCATCGCCGACGCCGCCACGATCGAGGAGGCCGAGGCTGCGCTCGAGGGGTTCGACACCTCCAAGATCGAGCCCGCGTCGGACCGGGTCGACGAGTGGGTGGTCGAGAACTGCCCCGACGACGACGATGACGGAGCCTGAGCCACCCCTCGCTCGCCTCAGCGGCGGGGACGCGGCACGACCGGGTCCCCGCCCATCGGTCGTCATCGCCAGCCCGGCAGGCTGGTCGTGACGACCCGTCACCAGATCTCCGACGACACGTCGTCATGGACCGCGACGGCAGACTGGCCCGGATGATCCGGCACTACCTCGACCACGCGTCCACCTCGCCCCTGCGGCCCGAGGCCCGCGACGCCATGATCGAGGCCCTCGCCGCCCCGACCGGCGACCCGGGGCGCATCCACGCCGAGGGCATGCACGCCCGGGTCACCGTCGAACAGGCGCGTGACCGGGTCGCAGACCTGGTGGGCGCCCGGGGCCGTGAGGTCGTCTTCACGAGCGGGGCGACCGAGGCGATCGCCGCCGTGGCGTGGGGTGGGGCCGGGCGGGGCACCCACCAGGTCCTGACCGCGGTGGAGCACTCAGCGGTCACCGCCGCGGCCGCCCGCCACGGGGAGATCAGCGTCGTCGGCGTCGACGGGTGCGGGCGCGTCGATCCCGACGCG
>NZ_DATLXO010000028.1:0-11839 GCF_035575815.1 Iamia sp. | reverse complement strand
GAAGTACTGGGTGGCGGCCTCGGCCCACGGGCTGATGTCGATGTGCTCGAAGGGGCAGGCGCCGGCGAGGTGGCAGCCCTGCACCGTGCGGACCGTGTCGCCGCAGGCCTCGCGGGTCGTGAGGCCCACCGAGGCGAGCTGGCGCATCACCTGGGGGATGTCTTCGAGCTGCACGAAGTGGAACTGGACGTTCTGGCGGGTGGTGATGTGGCCCCAACCGCGCGAGTAGGTGTCGCCGATCTCGGCGAACATCTCGAGCTGGTCGGGGAGCATCGATCCGTAGGGGATCTTCACCCGCACCATCTGGTTGTGGCCGCCCTGGCGCTGGCCGTAGATGCCGTTGTTCAGTCGGAACACGCGGAAGGCGTCCTCATCGATCGTCCCCTCCAGGTGCTGGGCCAGGAGGGTCTCGAACTTCTCGATGTCGGCGAGCTCAGCGGGATCGATCTCGTGGGTGAGCATCGGGGGGCCTCTCGGGGTGGATCTCGGGGGCCGGATCTCGGGCACCGGCACGGGTCGGCCCGCAAAGAGTGACAAACCTGATCAGCTAGGTCAACATTCCCGACCGCGGGGAGAGATCTGGCATCGGCCACGGTGCTCGACCTGCGGCGGTCCACGCCTCCGAGTGATGCGGAGCGGATCAGGCCGCGGAGCGGGCGCGGAGGGCTTCGGCGACCCGAAAGGCCAGGTCGAGCGACTGGCGTCCGTTCAGCCGGGGGTCGCAGACCGTCTCGTAGCGGGCGTCGAGGTCGCTGTCGAGGATCTCGTGGGACCCACCCAGGCACTCGGTCACGTCGTCGCTGGTGAGCTCGACGTGCACGCCGCCGGCCCAGGTGCCCTCAGCCTCGTGCGCCCGGAAGAAGCCCGCGATCTCGTCGAGGATGTCGTCGACCCGACGGGTCTTGTGGCCGCTGTCGGAGGTGAACGTGTGGCCGTGCATGGGGTCACACGCCCACACCACCGGGTGCTCGGCGTCGCGCACCGCCGCGAGCAGCGGACGGAGACCGTCTTCGATCCCTGCGGCCCCCATGCGGCTGATGAGGGTGAGGCGACCCGGGATGCGGTCGGGGTTGAGCCGCTCGCACAGCTCGAGGACCTCGTCCGCGGTGGCCGTGGGGCCGACCTTGCAACCGATCGGGTTCGCCACGCTGGCGAAGTAGGCCACGTGGGCTCCCTCGAGCTGGCGGGTGCGCTCGCCGATCCAGATCATGTGCGCCGAGGTGGCGTAGAGGTCGCCGCTCATCGGATCGGCGCGGGTGAGGGCCTCCTCGTACGGGAGGAGCAGCGCCTCGTGGCTGGTGAAGAAGTCGGTCCGGTGCAAGGTGGGCAGCGAGGCGGTGTCGACGCCGCAGGCGGTCATGAAGCGCAGGGCCCGCCCGATCTCATCGGCGAGGGCCCGGTACTGCTGCCCCTGGGGCGTGGCGGTGACGAAGTCCTGGGTCCAGGAGTGCACCTGGTTCAGGTCGGAGAACCCGCCCCGGGTGAGCGACCGCAGCAGGTTCAACGTCGAGGCCGACTGGTGGTACGCCTGCAGCAGCCGCTGCGGGTCGGGCCGGCGGGCGGTCTCGGTGAAGGCGTCGTCGTTGACGATGTGGCCCCGGAACGAGGGGAGGGTGACGCCGTCGACGGTCTCGAAGCCCGAGGACCGGGGCTTGGCGAACTGGCCGGCGATGCGGCCGATCTTCACCGTGGGCACGCCCGAGGAGTAGGTGAGCACCACGGCCATCTGGAGGATGACCTGGAGGCGGCGCCGCACCGACTCAGCCGAGAACGAGGTGAAGGACTCGGCGCAGTCACCGGCCTGGAGCAGGAACGCCCGGCCTTCGGCCACCCGGGCCAGCGCCCCGGTGAGGTCGCGGCTCTCGGCGGCGAAGACCAGCGGCGGGAGCTCGGCGAGCTCCTTGGTGACCCGTTGCAGGTGGCCCTCGTCGGGCCACTCGGGCTGCTGGGCGGCCGGGAGGGCCCGCCAGTCGACAACGGCTCTCATGGTGGGATCGGCGTCGCGCTCGGCGGTGAGCATGGGTGCAAGCGTGCCTTGTCTGGTAGGCGGGCGCAAAGCGCGATTCGCGTCGTTGCGCTGAAGGTCGGAGGCCGAGCGCACGACCGATCGCGCCCGTAGAAGGCGTCCCGCGGCCGAAGTGACGGCTGTGTCGATCGGTCCCGGGGACAGAGGGGACGAGACCGCCCCCCTCCGCCCGGGCGTCAGGCCGCCGAGATGCGGGCCTCGACCTCGGAGCGCACGGTGTGGACCGCTCGCTTCACGAGCCGGCGGGCGGCCTCGGCGGTGACACCGAGCTCGTCGCCCACCTCGCGGTAGGAGCGCTTGCGACCGTCGTTGATCCCGAAGCGCTGCTCGACCGCGTAGCGCGCCCGAGGCTCGAGCACCTCGAGGAGGCCGGTGGCGTAGTCCTCCTCGGCCCGGGCCATCACGATGGTCTCGGGCCCGACGGTGTCATCGGCCAGCAGGTCGATCAGCTCGTTGCCGTCGTCGTCGCCGACGGTGCGGTCGAGCGAGGTCGGCGTGGTGAGCCGGTGCAGGGTGGCGTGCTCGTCATCGAGCTCGTCACCGTCGCCCGACACCTGGCGCAGGGCGGCCCGGAGGCTGGCGGAGCGGTCACCCGGCAGGCGGATCAGGCTCGCCTTCTGGTCGAGGGCCCGGCCGATGGCCTGGCGGATCCAGAACGTGGCGTAGGTGGAGAACTTGAAGCCCTTGCGCCAGTCGAACTTGTCGACGGCGTGCTCGAGGCCGATGTTCCCCTCCTGGACCAGGTCGAGCAGCTCCATGCCCGGGGGCAGGGGGTAGCGACGGGCCACGCTCACGACCAGGCGCAGGTTCGCCCGGATGAAGCGGTCCTTGGCCCGATCCGCAGCCCGGTCCGCTCGGCGCAGCTCGCCGGTATCCTCACCCGCAGCGAGCTGGGCGCGAGCCTTCACGCCCTTCTCGATGACCTGGGCCAGCTCCCGCTCTTCGTCCGCGGTGAGCAAGGGGACCAGGCCGATCTCGTTCAAGTACTGGCCAACTGAATCGCTCATTGCCACCTCTCCAACTCGGTGCCCCCCTGCGACTATTCCGTCGGCGGATGCCGCGATCACGTCGGAGGGGGGTGGCTACGGTTCAACCGTGACCCTTCTCCGCACCTTCCGATCCATGCCGTGACGTCTGTCACCGGGGCGGGGGCTCGCAGGGTCGGGGTCTTCGGAGGCACGTTCGATCCCCCTCACATCGGCCACCTGCGAGCCGCAGTGAGCGTCCGGCACACCCTCGGCCTCGATGCGGTGGTGATGGTACCCAGCGGCGACCCCTGGCAGAAGCGGGGCACCCGCCCGATCACGCCCGGCGCCATCCGACTCGAGATGGTGCGGGCCGCGGCGGCGGGCCTGCCCGACATCGGGATCGAGGTCAGCGAGGCCGAGGTCCGCCGGGCCGGCGCGTCCTTCACGGTCGACACCGTCGCCGAGATGCGCGCCTCTGAGCCCGCCGTCCAGGTCACCGTCATCCTCGGAGCCGACGCCGCCGCCCTGCTCCCCACCTGGGAGCGAGTCGACGAGCTGAAGACCCAGGTGCGCCTGGCGGTGGTGCGCAGGCCCGGATCAGGCTTCGAGGCGCCCGCGCTCGGGTCCCCGCCCGTCGCCATGGTGGACATGGAGCGACTCGACGTGTCGAGCTCGGCGATCCGCGCTGATGTGGCGCGGGGTGCACCGGTCGACGTGCTGGTGCCCCCCGGGGTGCTCGAGGTGATCACCCGCCACGGCCTCTACCGGGGATGAGCGAGCGCGCCGGGACCGAGCCGGCAGCGGTGTCGGGCCCGGCCGGGCGGCGGCTCCTGCCTCGCGAAGAGGGGGGTGGCTCTTCGACACAGGGGGCTGCGCTCTATCGTGGTCCCGATGAGTGACCGGCCCTCTGACGACGGCACGCGGTCTCGTTCCGACGCTGCGTCCCGGCTGGCGGCCCTGTTGGCCGACGTGACCGGATCGCCTGCATCTTCACCGACCGAGCACCGGACCGTTCCGGCGGAGCCGACCGTTCCGGCGGAGCCGACCATTGCTGCGGAGCCGACGGCCCCCGTTGCCCGAGGGCGCGGTCCGACCGATCGGCGAGGCGCCCGGGACGCGCCTGCGCCCTCCAGTGCACCCCGACCGTCGGGCCGCACCGCGCCCGCCGGGGCCGCCGGGGCCGCGGCAGCGCCAGCACTCCCCGCCGACGGCGTCACGCGCCCGCCGGGGCCGGGCCTCCGGTCGCGCCCGCCGGACCGGGCAACCCTGCCGGGCCCGCCGGCTTCGCGTCCGCCGTCCTACGAGTCGGCGTCGCGTCCCAAATCGGGCCAGGTTCCCCGGGCTGACACGCGAGAGCCGCGCCCGCCGTCGGCCCCGCCCGACCGGCCCATCGCGGCGCGAGGGGCGTCGGGCGCCAGCCTGCCACCGGTCACGTTGCGCTCCGCGGCCTTCGCGGTTGCCTTCATGGTCTTGGTGGCCGCCGTCCCCGCCCTCGGCTGGGTGGGCAAGGAGCGGCTTCTCGACAGCCGCGGCGGCGACTTCGTCGAGGACGGGGTCGGGCCGACAGACCCTGGGTACGAGGCTCTCGTCGAACCCACCCAGATCGCTCTGGTGATCCAGCGGGCCGAGGACGGCGACGGTCCACCAGTCACGGCGACGGTGCTCTCCCTCGGCGCAGGGCGAGAGGGGGGCTCGGTGCTGCAGATCCCACTCGACACCAGGGTGCGCGAGCAGGTGTTCTTCGTTGATCGACTGGCCGCGACCTACGAGTACGGAGGTGAGGAGCTGTTCGTCAGCGAGGTCGAGGACCGGCTCGGCGTCGCCATCCCGGTCGTGATCGACCTGGCCGATGACAGCCTGGAGTCCCTCGTGGGCCCGGTGGCTCCCCTCGAGATCGACAACGCCGATACGGTGGTGCTCGAGAGCGGCAAGGAGATCCCGCCCGATCCGGTGGACCTCTTGGCCGAGGAGGTCGGACCCTTCCTCCGGGCCACCATCGAAGGCGAGTCCGAGCTGGGACGCCTCGAGCGCAACCGGGTCGTCTGGAGCACGTGGCTCGCGGCCATCGGGCAGTCGTCGACGGCGGATTCGATCGGCGCCGCCACCACCGGCATCGGGCCGTTCCTCCGCACCCTCGCCGACGGGGAGCCGGTCGTCGAGACCCTCGACGTCGAGCCGCCGAGCGAGGTGGGTCCGGACCCCGACTACACCCCGCCCTTCGTGCCCGCGGAGGGGTTCGAGGAGCAGATCATCGCCGCCGTGCCGTACCCCGGGTCGCCGGGCGAGGGTCGGCGCTGGACCATGAAGCTGCTGAACGGTGTCAGCGGTGACGAGATCCCCCGGGCGCTGGTGCGCGAGCTGATCCTGGACGGTGCCGCCCTCACGACGCTCGGCAACGCCGCGGACTTCGGTCGCGAGCGGACACTCATCGAGTACTCAGATGCGACCTGGGAGGCCGAGGCTCGGAGCGCCGGGGAGGTCCTGGGTGATACGGCGGAGGTGCGGCGCATGTCGCGCCAACGGGCCGAGTCCGAGGGTGACGACCTGGTCATCACCCTCGGCCAAGATGCGCTGGACCACGTCGCCGAACGGGAGGCAGGCGCCGACGGTGGCTGACGAGACGAGCCCGATCCCGTTCGTGGACCCCGACACCGATGCCCTGGGCGTTCGTGCCGCTCGGGCGGCGGACGACAAGGGCGGCACCCGCGCCGTCATCCTGCGCGTCGGCGATGTGCTGGGCATCACCGAGCTGTTCGTGATCACCAGTGCGCCCAACGTCCGGTTGGTCAAGGCGATCGTCGACGACGTGGAGGCCCGGGTGGCGGCCGACGGCGGGCCCCGTCCCCGACGGGTTGAGGGCCTCGACGATGCCCGCTGGGTGCTCATGGACTACGGCGACTGGGTCGTCCACGTCTTCCTCGACGAGGCTCGAGCGTTCTACGACCTCGAGCGCCTCTGGGCCGACGTTCCCCGGCTCGAGTGGGCACCCTCGACCAAGGCTCGCTCCGCCGCCGACTGAGAACCCCGCTGGCTGCTCCTCGTTTGCGACTGGGGGGAGCGGCCCCGCGCCGGGCGCTCGCCGGGCCGGGCGGACCGCCGCTGGCTATCCGTCGTTGCGACTGCGGGCCTCCGCGAGCAGGGCGATGAGCGCGGGTCGGGCGTCGTCGGCCGAGGTGAGTTCGCGGTCGAAGCCCAGGCGCGCCATCCGGGGCCCCGCCGGCGTGGCCGCCTGCAGCGTGGTGCCGTGGCGGTCGATGCCGACCATCGACGCCTCGGTGGCGTCGACCAGCCCGGCCAGACGCTGGACGTAGAGCAGGTTCGCCTCGGCGTGGTCGTCGTTCATGTGGGCCACGACGGCGGCGGCCCCGGTGGCGACCGGGTCCGCGATGGCCGTCGCGTAGCCCTCGGCGGTCACCCAGCTCATGTGTCCGAAGCCGCCGACGTAGCGGCACTCCTCGACCGCCAGGCGCCAGAAGCCGAAATCGGTGAAGTCCGCGTAGTAGGCGGCGTGGGGGTGGGCCCGCAGGTAAGCGTTGCGCTGCGGGCCGGGCTCGTCGAGCAGCTCGAGACGGCCCACCAGGGTGAGCCGGGCGGCGCTCAGCGGATCGGCGCCGGCGGGGACGTCGTCGGCCACCAGCAAGCTGGCCCGGGCGTCGCCCCGGGCGTTGACCGTGTGCTCGGCCATCTCCGACACGAGCACCACCGGGGCGCCGTCGTCGTCGGCGGCGTAGGACACGGCGCTGCAGTACGGGTAGCCCGCCTTGGTCAGCGTCCCGAGGGTGCCGCGTCCGTGACCGGCGACGAGGGTGCGCGACAGCTCGGAGTCGTGGGGGAACGTGCCCGGGTCACCGGCGATGGGCGGCGCCGCCTCGCCGCCACCGTGCTGGGCGGGCCGGGTCATCGGTGCCGTGACCGGTCGTCGGGCGCGGGTCTGACGGGAGGCCGGAGGGCGCAGGGGTGCAGGGCGATCACCGATCCGACGGTAGCGAGCCCGAGAGGCTGCGACCGAGCCGCCCGACTGGTCGTTCCGATCCGGGTGGAGCTATGAGGAATCCATCTAAATGCCTATGACCACCAGTTCCGTAGGTTGGGGCAGCAATCGGGGCAGCAACGCAACGACCTACCCCGCTCTCTGCGCCCGGCCTCTCCCCCTTCGACGGGCCTCCGTGCTCTGCGCCTAACCCCCCCTCCCACGGCGTCTATGACCCTCACCAGCGCCGGACCGGTCACCCGGCCAGGGTCGTGGTCACGGGACCGGTCGACCGGCTGCGCCAGATGCTGGCCGAGTGGGCCGAGGCCGAGCACGGCCAGCTCGGGTAGCCGGCCGGTCGGAATCTGGACGTTCAGCGGCTCAGGCAGCCCTACCGGTCCGTTTCCGGGTCCGTTCCGACGTCCCACCCCAGATCCCCCGCTCAGCGCCGGCACGGCCCGCGAGCTCGCGACGCACCCGCACCGGGCACCGGGCGCAAACGGCCTTCGCCGGCCTGACGTCCTCGCCGCGGTCGGGGAAGAACAGCTCGGGACCCATCCCACGGCAAGCCGCGTGCTCATGCCACGCCGGGCGCCGAGCGGCGAGCAGCTCGAGCACGGCCGGCGGGTCGACCCCCCGCCACCAGCGCCGCGTACAGGGGATCAGGCCCCGGGTCGACCACGGACCCGACCCTACCCCCAGCCGGTAGGGGGTTTGCGAGAGAGAGAAAACGTACGAGGTTCGACGCCGACTGGCTGAACGGGTCGACCATGATGCGGGGGGCTTCTCGGGAGAACACGACGGCGCCGGCGGCCAGGTCGCCGGGCGTGCGGCGAGCAGGGTGACGGCGAGCCACGGCGGCAGCCACGTCCCCGACCACCCGAGGGTCGTCGGCGGCGATGGTTTCGAGGCGCCCCGTCAGCCGGCGCCGCTCGACCTGGGCGGCGGCAAACTTCCTGAGGCCCGGGTCCGGGCCGGCATGGCGGGCATCGACGGCCGCCCAAAGCGGACACGAGGTCGTCGTAGTCGAGCCCGGCCACCTGGTCGGCGGTGAGGACCTCGCCCATTGAGACGACGCTCTCTTTGCGCGTGGCCATCAGCCGCCCGCCCCGTCGCCCGTCCGTGTCAGCAACGGCCGTAGTCGACGACTCGGCGATCGTCCTCAGCGGGCCTTCCGTGTCGCGGGCGCCGATGCTCGATCGTGGGGCGCCCTCTCGAGCGAAACACAGTCCTGTTGTGAGCGGACGCGGTCGCGCACACCGGTGGCGACGGCTCCAGCCAGGCTGAGGGCGATCAAGCCAACCGCCAGCACCCGCCAGCCGTCGGGGCCGTACACCGCCACATTGTGAAAGTCGGATTCATCGGCCATCCACCGCTGGCTCTGGACCAGTAGCGTTAGCGATGCGGCGCACATGGCGATCAGGGCGAGCACAGGGCCCGCTCGGTGCAGACGATCCAGGCCCGCCACGACGATCACGGTCAGGAGGGCAAACAGCGGGAGCAGGTAGCGGGAGTGTGCACCCCCGCCCTCGGCGACGTGGCGGAACACACCGACCACCGCGACGGCGGAGGCGACGACGATGACCGGGAGGCCGCGCAGCGGAGGTTCGCCCCCGTGGATCCTGCGCTTTCCCGCCGAGGCGAAAAGGCTCGCCACGCCGGCGGCTGCGAACCCGGCGATCACCCAGAATGCGCCCGTGTCGAGGCGGGGCCGGGGGAAGAACGACATGGTGGGCGCGTAGATGCTCCCGGTGAGGTCCGTGAGAAACCCGCGCCAGACCTCGAGATCGGTCAGGGTGCCGAGGAGGCCACCTGTACGCGGCTTGGCTCCGAATCGGCGCAGCAGCTCCTCGGAAGCCAGCGGATCACCGAAGCGAAGAGTGTTCCGGATGTACCACCAACCGGCGATCAGGGCCGTCGGACCGAAGAGGCGCAGAGCCATGCCGCCGGCGCGCCCGGCGAGTGACCAACGGGTGTCGAGCCGGCCGGCGCCGGGCCGATCGCTCGATCTCGACCCGCTCGGCAGGATGACCGCCCAGGCCTGGGCCGTCAGCAAGGCGCCGATGGCGAGCGCGGGAATAAGGGCCGAACCGCGGCTCAGCCCGGCCACGACCATCGTGGTGCTCACGAGCCTCCACGACCCTTGTCCGGGCCGGTTCCATGCCCGGATGCCCGCCCAGGCGATAAGGACGGTCGCCAACATCCCAAGCCCGTCACTGTAGCCGAAGCTGACCAGGGACCACAACGCTGGCAGCGCGGCGAAGAGAGCTGCGCACAACACCCCCAGCCGTCGGGAGCCGGTCATGTCCCGACCGAGAGCGGCGACGGCAACGACAGCGGCGAGGGTGCACAACACGTTGAGCGCCCGGCCCGCTGTCACCTCGGAGTCCTCGACGTCGAGCCACCCGGCGGCGGTCGCCATGGCCGCCTGGATCGCAGGAAAGAGCGGCGGGTGGTTGGCCACATAGATGCGATGCCCGCCCTCGGCAAATTCATGTTCCCGGGAAAGCGGAGTGTCGACGTCGGGCAACTCGCCGTCGCGGATCCGTTCGGCATATGCGGTGTGGAATCGTTCGTCGGGTGGATAGAAGCGAGGAGTCAGCGATCCGTAGAAAAGGCCGGCTCCTGCGGCGGCGGTCAGTACGCAGAGGAGGTACCTTCGCCATCGCCACACGTCCCCAGAACGCTCGTGCTCACTCTTCGAAGCCACACATCGGTTTCGAGCCAGTTCGCTGCCTCCTCGACTGGTTCCCCATAGGGTCAGCACTTCAGCTCCATTTAAGGGGTCAGTATTCAGCCGGCGCTGAACACGCCTGCGACGAAGTGCCGACGGGCCAGCGCTGCTCCTCGGGCCTCAACGAAATCTCGAAGGTCGGTCGTCGCGGTCGTGCCATGGTATCCCTCCGCGTTGGTCGACGACACCGGGACGAACGAGCCCCGCTTAGAAAATTCGGTAGCGAGGCGAAGTGTTGACACTGGCCTCACGGGGCGAGGCTGAACCGTGCTGTTGGGGGGTGGTGGGGCGCCGGGGTTGGTGCCCACGGTCCGTGATGGTACTTGCGTTGGAGCTTGACCATGAGGATGGCTCTGACGCCGGGGATCGACCAGCGGACCCCGACGTCGGTGCGCCGGTTCATCTCGCGCATGACGCGTTCGAGGACCCCGGTGCCGACCTCGGGTCGGCCTTTGTCGCCGAAGAGGAGCCGGCCGGCGGCGGGGTGGGTGAGGAACGTGAACACCTCGTCGGTGGCACCTCGCAGGTGCGCTGCGGCGGCCCGGGCTCCGCAGGCCTCGGCGTCGTCGATCAGGTCGTCGTAGGCGGTCCGGGCGGCGTTGAGGTCATGGCTCCGGTAGGCGTTCGTGAGCAGCGTTTCGAGCTGGGCGCCGAAGTCGGTGGCGAGGTCATGAGAGCTCTTGTCGGTGTAGCGCGCGGCGCGGTAGACGCCGCGGCTCAGGTGCCAGAGGCAGCGTTGCACGGGCACATCGGGGAACCGCTCGGCGGCGAGGGCGGAGAGCTCTTCTTCGCCGTCGACGAGGATCAGCCCCGGGCGAACCTCGGCGAGCAGGTCGCCCATCACCGACCACCCTTCGCCCAACGTGGCGCCCAGCAGACGCGCCTCGACCTTCACGCGCTGGCCTTGTCGGGTGCGCGCGACGAGCCCAATGGCCAGGTTCAACGCCACGCCGCCCTTGGTTTGCCCGGCTCGTTCGCCGGTGCCGTCGAGCAACAAGACCGGCACCTCGCACACCTCGGGGCCGACCCGGTCAGGGGCCATTGCGATCACGTCACGGCGGATGCTGCGCGCCGAGACCTGAGGCCCGGCCAGCTCTGCGAGCAGCCGCGACGCCTTCGCGTACGCGACCTCCACCGCGAGCGACGCCGCCATCTCCGAGAGCTGATCGGTGCGCCGCTGATGGGGCGTCAGGCCCAACAGCTCCGCCGCGGGGGCGAAACGGCGACCGCACGTCAGGCACTCGAGCTGCTGGGACCGGAACGCCACCTGCCCACAGACGGTCGTGACCTTGCGAAGCTTGGGGCGGAACCCCCGCCGTCGGAACCCCCGGCGGCTCGCGCACCGGGTGCAGGCGAACAACGCCTCGGACTGATCCTCAGTAGCGAGCGGCAACCCGAAGGGGCCCACCACCACGTCGAGCAGATCCGCGACCATCGACTCGATCGCATCGGCCACCAGCTGGGCGGGCGCGCTGCGCCCGAACGCCAACGCGGCGTCCTCCAGCTCTCCCAACCCGACGATCCCGTCGAGTTCGATCCTCACGCTGCGTGTACGTTCCATCATCGGCACGGGGCTCCTTGTGTCTCACCAGGACGGTTGGAGCCTCGTGCCTACCAGGCCAGAACTACACCGATGTCATTCGATCGCCTCGCTACCGACGAATGCCGAATAGCTGAGCTCGAAGTCGTGGCGCTTCTTGTCCGCCTTGGCGAGCCCGCGGTCGATGGCGGGAAGCGTGACCTCGTTCAGGTAGCGCTCCGTTGTGAACGGATGAACCATGAGCCCGTCGGCGACTTCCCCCGCGACCTCGGTCATGATCTCACCGACGCCCGCGACGAATACCTTCGGTGGTCCGTACGGGTTCGGACCGGGCGAGAAGAAGGGCGTCATGAGGGTGTGTGTGTAGAAGTCACCGCGGAAGTCAAGCTTCGTGCCGTTGTTCCACGAGTCCCAGATCGCCCGCATCGCGAAGACGAACTCGCGCATGCGGGGCGCCGGATGTGACCACGGCATCGAGAAGCGCCTCTCGATGTGGGCCTTGATCTGGCTGCCGAGGCCGAGGAGATGGCGGCCCTTTGACGCGAGCTGGAGGTCGTTGGCGGTCACCGCGGTCGTCATCGGGCTGCGCGCGAACGCCACC
>NZ_DATLXO010000027.1:0-2897 GCF_035575815.1 Iamia sp. | reverse complement strand
GGTGCGGGGCGGGTCGGTGACCTACGGGCTCGAGGCCGAGACCGGTGACGGGTGGTGCCTGCCGGAGTCACAGCTGGCGATCTCGGGGATCTTGGTGGCCCGGGCGATCTTTGACACGTTGACGGCGCCGAACGCCGATGGCGAGATGGTGCCGTACCTGGCGGAGTCGGTGGAGCCCAACGAGACGTTCGACGAGTGGACGATCGGACTGCGCGAAGGGGTGACGTTCCACGACGGCTCGGAGCTGACCGCCGAGGTGGTGAAGAACACCCTCGACGCCTCCCGGGGCCAGTACGAGGGACGGGCGGCGTTGTTGTTCATCTTCGTGCTCGACAACATCGACACCGTCGAGGTCACCGACGACCTCGAGGTGACGGTGACCACCAAGGTGCCGTGGGCGGCGTTCCCGGCGTTCCTGCACGCGAGCGGCCGGTTGGGGATCATCGCCCAGGCGCAGCTCGACAACGCCGAGTCCTGCGACCGGGACCTGATCGGGACCGGGCCCTTCGAGGTCGAGAGCTGGGATCCGGGGCGGGAGTTCGTGGCCACCGCGAACGAGGACTACTGGCAGGAGGCCCCCGACGGGGAGCCGTACCCGTACCTCGATGAGATCCGCTTCGTGCCCATCGTGGAGGCCGAGCAGCGGGTCAACTCCCTCGAATCCGGTGAGATCGACCTCATGCACGGCACCGGCGCCCAGGACACCATCACCCTCGACGGCCTGGAGGAGGACGGCGTGGTGAAGAACCGCGACTCCGAGGACAACGCCGAGGTCGGGTTCTTGCAGATGAACTCCTCCAAGCCGCCGTTCGACGACGTCCGGTTCCGTCGGGCCCTCGCCCACGGGCTCGACCGGGAGGACTTCACCGAGGTCATCACCCGCGACCTGTTCACCATCGCCTCGGGCCCGTTCGCCGAGGGGGCCGTTGGGTACCTGGAGGACGCCGGCTATCCCGAGTACGACCCCGAGGAGGCCGAGGCGCTGATCGCCGAGTACGAGGAGGAGGTCGGCCCGATCCGCCCGATCACCTACCAGGCCACCCCCGGCGCCGCCACCCAGGAGATCGCCGTCTACATCCAGCAGGCCCTCGGGGAGATCGGCGTCGAGGTCGAGCTCGAGACGGTCCAGCAGGACAAGCTCATCGACAACGCCATCAGCGGCGAGTTCGACATCATGGGCTTCCGCAACTACCCCGGCAGCGACCCGGACCTGCTCTACGTCTGGTTCAGCAGCACCTCGCCGGCCAACTTCGGGCGCATCAAGGACCCCGAGATCGACAGGTTGCTCGACGAGGGCCGCTCCGAGCCCGACCCCGACACCCGGGAGGAGATCTACGAGGACCTCAACCGCCGGTTCGGTGAGCAGGTGTGGAGCCTCTGGGCGAACTGGACCACCTGGCGCATCGCCACCCAGCCCGGCGTGTTCGGCCACACCGTCGAGACCCTGCCCGCCCTGCCGGATGGCAGCGACCCGTTCGAGGGCCTGGCGACGGGCCACCCCGTCCACGGCCTCTGGGTCGAGGAGTAGACGGCGCTCGGGGATGCCGCCGGTCCGCCCAGGGCCCGGCGGCACTCCGCCGGGTGGGTCAGCGAGGCGCCCACACGGCGCCGACGGTGCCCGGTCCGGAGTGGGCGCCCACCGACGGGCCCACCTCGTAGCGGACGAGCTCGTCGACGCCGGTGACACCGCCGAGCGCGTCGGAGAGGCGCGTGCCGAGGTCGGGTCGATCCGCGTCACCCACGCCGACCCGCAGCGATCGACCCGTGGCCGCGCATCGGACGTGATCGGCCATCTGGGCGATGGCGTCGTCGACGTCGGCCGCGGCGCCGAGGTCGACGAACCCGCCGGGCCCGAGGCCGAGGATCGTCGTGGTCCCGTCCTCCGGCGCGGCATCGCCGAAGCGTCCTCCCCGGCGCGCCAGCTCGGGGGCGCCCACGATGAACACGCTGTCGACCACCGCCGCAATGGCGCGCGCGGCGGTGGCGGTGGCGCTCACCTCCGCGCCCTGGTCGCGCGCCTCGCAGGCGGCGGCGACACACAGAGCGACCGGGAACGACACCGTTGCGGTGTCGACGAGCTCCACCGGCACCGGGCACTCCTCGGCGGCGATGCCGGCGGGGGCGAGCACTGCGGAGTAGGCGGACCCAGTGTGGATCGCCACGATGTGGCTGGCCCCGGCATCGACCGCCGCCCGGTACGTGGTGAGCAGGTCGCCGGGCGACGGAGCGGACGTGGTGACCTCGGCGCCGGCGGCCAGCCGCCGGTAGAACTCGGCGGTCGAGAGCTCGACGCCCTCCTTGAACGGCGCGCCGTCGAGGACGACGGTCAGCGGGGCCACGAGGACGCCCCAACGCGCCAGCCAGCTCGGGGGCAACATCGACGCGGAGTCGGTGACGACGGCGATCACGATGTCGCCCGCCGTGCCGCTCGGAACTTGGTGAGGATCATCGCGGACGATACCGCCGCGAACCCGACGAGCGCCGGTCCCGGATGAGGGCCCCATGCGTTGGGCAGGCCCCGGCGCCACCACAGCACTGCCGCCGCGGTCCACACCGCGCACGACACCTGCGTCGCCCGCTCGGCGTGCTGGACCCTCGATGCGGTCAGGGCGGCCACGGCGGCGTCGATCGGGAAGTAGGCGGGGAACACCGCCAGACAGGCGCCGGCGGAGGTGGCGACGCCCTTGCCGCCCCGGAAGCCGTTGCTCACCGGTGCGATGTGCCCGGCGATGGACGCGGTTGCCGCCACGTATCCACCGGTGTCGCCGGCAAGGGCCCGACCCACCAGGCCGGCGGCGACGCCCTTTCCCATGTCGGCGCCGAGCACGGCCAGGCCCCACCGGTTCCCCAGCACCGCGGCGGCGTTGGCCGCGCCCGGGTTGCCGCTGCCCGACGCG